>JBJKPT010000031.1:0-4711 GCA_046706045.1 Desulfobacterales bacterium | reverse complement strand
ATCGACGACCTGAATTGGGATTTTCATCAATTGATCTTGACCATCGCACCCTTGATGGTGATCGTGCCCCCGGCCTTAAGGGTCAGGTTTCCCTGGACTTCGATGGTGCAGTCGCCCGTCACCTTCTGGGTGTAATCGCCCTGGTTCGTGTGGGTCTCGTTGCCCGTCTGGATGTTGATTTCCCGATCGCCTTTTTCGACGATGAGGCTGTCTTTTTCTTCCTTGATCGTGACCGTGCGGTTTTTCGTCACGGTCACGCTTTGGTCGTTTTCCACCTCCACGACCAGGTCTTTCTGGGCGTGAAAGTAAAATTTTTCGGAATCCTTGGTGTCGTCGAACTTGATCTCGTTTCCGGCGGATCCCGACTTGCTCGAACGGCTGAGGATCGTGCTGACGGTCTTGTTGTCCGGCATCGTGTAGGGCACGGTCTGGCGGGCGTTGTAGACCGTGCCGATGACGATCGGCTGATCCGGATCCCCCTCCAGAAAACTGATGATCACCTCGGTGTCGATCCGCGGAGTGAAAAGTGTGCCCCAGCTTTTGCCGGCCCAAACCTGGGCGACCCGGACCCAGCAGGAACTGTTTTCGTCGGTGGTGCCCGAACGGTCCCAGTGGAATTTCACTTTCACTCGGCCGTAGGCGTCGGTCCAGATCTCTTCCCCGGACTTTCCCACGACAACCCCGGTCTGGGTCCCGTAAATGCGCGGCTTCGGGGTCGCGGCCGGGGGCCGGAAGGCCACATCCGCCGGGAACGCCTCGAAGCGGTTGGTGTAGCGCTCGGGCGAAGCCCAAAGCGAAACCATCCGAAGGACGTAATCGGTGTTCAAATCCGCGCGTTCGTGGTTTTGCAGGGTGAATCGGTATCCGGCACAGAAGGCCTTGCAGGTGCTTTCTCCGATCAACCGTTTCTGGGGGGCCTCGAAGGGTTCGATGCCCCGGTTGGCCACGGTTTCGCCATCGGCGGTGGTGGCGTAATGGCCCGGGTAATCGAAAATCGAAAACTGGCCGGTCTGTGAACCGTCGGCCTGGGAGGTGAGATCCGTGGTCGGGGTCTCGAAGTTGTAATCGGTCACCTGGTACTGGTTCGGGATCATCTGCTGCTCGAAGGAGCAGCGCGTCACCAGGTCTTCCACCTCCCCCCGGTCCCAGGACAGGGCGCCGATGCGCGCCGCGTCGAGCCCCGGGCACGGCTGGTGGGCGTCGCCGTCGTCGGCCAGGATCAGGGTGTGGGCCGTATCGGAATGCTCGAAGAAATAAAAGATCCCCTCCTCCTCGAAGAGCCGGGAGAGAAACTCAAAGGCGGTTTCCCGGTACTGCACGCAGTACTCCCGGGCGCTGTGCGTGCCGGTGGTGCGATCGTCGAAATCGGAGAAACCGAACTCCTGAAACAGGGCTGCGGCGATTTCCGGAACGGACTGATTCTGGAAAATGCGGCAGTCCGTGGTCAATGTGTGCTGCCACAGCCAGGGCCGCAATTCGGCGTAGTAGGTCGTGATGATCCCGTCGTAGCCCGACTGGACGAACCGGCCGATCACGCCATGGATGAAACGGGATGTGCCGTTGGCCCGTTTGGCGGTCACGACACCGGTCTTTCCCAGAATCTGCGAAAAATCGACGGTGTTATTCTCGCTTCGCAGGACCATGCGGAAGTGAAACAGGCCGGAGAGGTGCTCGACGCCTTCGATCTCTGCAAGGTGAAACGTGCGCTGATCCGTGTCCACGGGGGAGGCGAACAAAAGCCAAACGCCGGAATCCCCCGCCCCGCCATCGCCGCCCGAAGCGCCCCCGGCGGCCTCCTCATCCCCGCCGTCGTCGTCATCGGCGGATTCCCCGTCGGATGCGGTATCTTCACCGGTGTCGTCTCCGCCGCCCCCCCCGGCAGAGGACGCACCGCCACCGGAGGCCCCGGCCGATTCCCCGGCGGAGGCCGAACCCCCACCGGAGCCGCTGCCGCCCGATCCCCCGGCGGACGCCGCACCATGACCGGAAGCGCTGCCGCGCGATCCGCCGGCGGACGCCGCATCATCACCGGAGCCGCCGCCCGATCCACCGGCGGACGCCGCACCGTCACCGGAACCGCCACCGGAGTTCCCGCCGGCTGAAGGAGGCTCCCCTTGCGGGGGGGATGGGGCCGGGGTGCCCGGGCTGTCGCCATTTGCCATCATGAAAGACTCGGATTCTCCATAGCGTCACGAATGAAGTTGCAATAGCCTGATTCCACTGTCGTTCACTTAAGCCTTAATTGTTTCCGGGATGTCTCTTTCGGGATCGAAATCGCCATCGAAATCAGGATCGAACATGTTGGTATTGCCCTTATTTTCGATTTCGATGGCGATCCCGATTGAGATAACGAAAAAATTTTCCAAGAATCCCTCTCCTTAAAGTGAACGACATTGAGCCTAATTCCGGTCCCAGGGCTTCAACAGATTGAGCCAGCCCTTGGATCGTTTCGGGGAAAGACGCCGATTGAGACGCGGGTTTCCCGACTGGTGGGCCCGCCACCGGTCATCGGCGAAATCACGGCGGATCAGGTCGGAAACCGAACTCACGGAATCCATATCCACCATCTGTCGATCCGACACGGTAACCGTGTAATCGCGATCCACCGACCCGTCGACCTTGCCGATACTCGGCTCGAACCGGTAACTGAACCGGCCGTCGGGGCTGAGATAGACGAAAATGCCGGTACAGGACTCGCCTGCGGCCATGCGCTTCAACAGTTCCCCGGAAAGATCCGGAAGAAGCATCTGGGAGAGGATGTGCGCAACGTTGCGTGCCCCGGTGTCGACTTCGGTGCACCGGGCCGCGATGGCCGCCACCACATCTTCGCCGTAGGAGAGCTCGATGCGATGGTTGTCGGCAAATCGTTTCTGCAGCCGGGAAAGCTGAAGACGGGCGATGGCACGGATGTCCTGGTCGCCCAGGGGGAAATAGGGCACCACGGCCAGCCGCCCGAGAAAGGCCGGCTTGAAATGGGAAAGCAGGGCCGGCCGGATGCGGTCCACCAATGCATCCACATCCGGCAGTGCCTCGGGTTGCTGACAGGCCCGGATGATCTCATCCGAACCCAGGTTCGATGTCAAAAGGATCAGCGTGTTTTTGAAATCGACGACGAGCCCTTCGGAGTCTTCGAGGGTGCCCTTGTCAAAGACCTGATAGAAAAGTTCCATCACATCGGGGTGGGCTTTTTCGACTTCGTCAAGCAGCACAAGGCTGTAAGGTTTCTGGCGGACGGCCTCGGTCAGGACCCCGCCCTTGCCGTAGCCGACATAGCCCGGCGGCGCTGCCTTCAGGCCCGAAACCGAGTAGGCCTCCTGGTACTCGGACATGTTGACCACCACCATGTTGCGCTCGCCGCCGTAGAGGAGATCCGCGAGGGTGGCGGCCGTTTCGGTCTTTCCCACCCCGCTCGGACCGACCAGCATGAAGACCCCCACCGGCTTTCCCGGATCCTCGAGGTCGGCGCGATACGTGCGGATCCGCCGGCAGATGACGTCCAGGGCCTCGTCCTGGCCGATGATCCGCTGCTGCATCCGCGTCTTCAACGACAGCACGGTCTCGACCTCATCGGTGAGCATCTTGCCCACGGGGATACCGGTCCAGTCCGAGACCACCGACGCGACGATGCGGCCATCCACGCACAACGGCACCATGGGGCTGTCGCCCTGGAGGTTGAAAAGTTCGGCCTTCTCCCGGCCGAGTTCCTTTTTCAGCCGCTCGGCATCCAGGGTCGGGCTCGGTCGGTCCGCTTCGGCAAGCGTGGCAAGACTGCGTTGCAATTTCAACACGCGCTGAACCGCCTCGCGCTCGGCTCGCCAACGGGTTTCCATGGCTTCCAGGTGTCGCTTGGCCTCGGCCTGTTCCGTGCCGAGAGTATCGATGCGCTCGTCGTGGCCGCCCCCGGCATTTCGTTCCCGATTGAGGGCCGCGAGTTCCAAATCCAGCCCGTGGATGCGGCTGCGGGCGTCTTCCACGGCCGGTGGAAGACCGTTCTGCCCGATGGCCACTCGTGCGCAGGCCGTATCCAGAACACCGATGGCCTTGTCCGGGAGCTGCCGGCCGGTAATGTAGCGGTGGGAGAGCCGGACCGCTTCCCGCACGGCTTCTTCGAGCACCTCGATGCCGTGATGCTTCTTCAGGTTTGCCACCGTGCCCCGCAACATCTCCACGGCCTGATCCTCCCCGGGCTCGTCGATCTTGACCACTTGAAACCGCCGGGCCAGGGCCGGATCCTTTTCGATGTACTTCTTGTATTCGGACCAGGTCGTGGCCGCGATGGTGCGAAGCTCCCCCCGGGCGAGCGCCGGTTTGAGAAGATTGGCCGCATCGCCCTGGCCGGCGGCCCCGCCGGCGCCGATGAGGCTGTGGGCCTCGTCGATGAACACGATGATGGGCCGCGCCGAGCCCTTGACCTCGTTGATGACCGATTTGAGCCGGTTTTCGAATTCGCCCTTGATCCCGGCCCCGGCCTGCAGCAATGCCAATTCGAGCATGCGAAGAGAGATCTTTTTAAGAGACGGCGGCACGTCCCCGGCCACGATGCGAAGGGCGAACCCTTCCACCACGGCGGTCTTGCCGACCCCGGCCTCGCCCGTGAGAATCGGGTTGTTCTGCCGACGGCGGCAAAGGATGTCGACGAGTTGCCGGATCTCGGAATCCCGGCCCACGATGGGATCGATCTCGCCCTTTCGGGCCCGGTCCGTGAGATCGA
>JBJKPT010000030.1:0-2028 GCA_046706045.1 Desulfobacterales bacterium | reverse complement strand
GCTGTACATGCGCTACGGACGGGTGGACCGGCCGTGGAACGACCCGGCCCAGCCCATCGTCTTCGCCATCGGGCCGTTGACCGGGTATTTTCCGCTGATGAGCAAGACCGTCTGCGCGTTTAAATCGCCCTACCACGACCAGTACGCCGAAAGCCACGCCGGCGGCCGGTCGGCCCTGTGCCTGCGGTTTGCCGACCTTGACGCCCTGGTCGTCGTCGGCCGGGCCCCGCGGCCCGCATGCCTTGCCGTCGGGTCCCGGCACCTGGCCCGGAAGGACGTGCATTACCTCTGGGGCGAGGATGTCCAGTCCACGGGCAAGACGCTTCGCCGGATCTTCGGCGGCTCCGGACACCGAAGTATCCAGAGGATCGGCCCGGCCCGGGAAAACGGCCTGGCCATGGCCGGCATCTCCGTGGACACCTACCGGCACTTCGGACGGTTGGGCGCGGGCGCGGCGATGGGGGCGAAGAACCTCAAGGCCATCGTGATCGAAGGCGACGGCGGCTTCACCCTTCCGGAAGGGAAGGCCTATGCCAAGCTTTTTGAAAAGGTTCACCGCCAGCTCACGGACACCGACATGATGTTCAAATACCACAACCTGGGCACCGCGGTGAACGTGGCCGTGTTGAACGGGTTGCAGTCGCTTCCGATCCGGAACCTTTCCCGGACCCAGGATCCGGCAATCGAGGGGATCACCGGCGAACGCTTTGCCGATCAGACCCTGCTGCGCAATGCCGCCTGCTCGGGCTGCCCGGTGGGGTGCATCCACCTGGGGTTTGTCCGGGAAAAATTCGCCGAACCCAACCAGTACATCTACCGCCAGGTGGCCTACGACCACGAGCCGATTTTTGCCACCGGGTGCATGCTCGGGATGAGCGATCCCTTTGCCGTGCTGGGCATCATGGACGAAGTGGAAAAGACGGGCCTGGACGTCATGTCGGCCGGCGTGGCACTCGCCTGGGCCACGGAAGCCTTTGAAAAGGGGCTGATCACGGAAAAGGAGGTGTTGCTTCCCTTGCGTTTCGGGGATGGGGCGGGCTACCGCAAGGCCGTTCACCATCTTGCCGGGGCGGCAAACGAATTCTACCGGCTTCTCGGCCAGGGGCTGAAAACGGCGACCGCCCGTTACGGCGGCGGCGACGTTGCCTGCGTCCTGGGCCAGGAAATGGGCGGCTACGCCACCGGTGAGGTGTTTTTCGCCTCTCAGGCCCTGGGCTTTCGCCATTCCCACCTGGACACGGGCGGGTATTCCTTTGATCAGAAATCCAGCGAAAAGGATCCGGCCAAGGCCGTCGAATTCCTCAGGGAAGACGAACGCGGCCGCGTCTGGTTGACCTCGATGGTCGCCTGCCTCTTTGCCCGGGGGGTCTACAACGAGGCCCTTCTCTCCGAGTGCCTCGCATCGGTCGGCTACCCTGCGCTTGCCGGCAGCGTGGAAACCGTCTCCCGGCATATCCAGAAGATTCGCTGGCGTCTTCGCATCGCCACGGGCTACGCCCCGGAAACGGTTCGCATTCCCCGGCGATTTTTCGAGGTAACCAACTGGAAAGGACCGGTTGACGCCGATTACTTGAAGGCCCTTTGCCGGCAATACGCGCAGGCCATTAGCGAGCTGGCCGCCGGATCCCCTTCGGCACCGGCGCCTTGACGATCCATGTCCCGGCGGGCTTCGCCCAAGCGCCATTGCCACCGCTCAGGGGCAAGGCGGCCGTCGCGCCGGCCGGGCCGATCCCCGTCGGTGGATTCATGGGTGCCGTCAAAATCCCGCATGAAATCGGCGCCCGGCTTCCGGTCTCTTGCTTCCGTGGCGGTTCCATGAAGCGGTGTCCACATCGGGTCGGGGGGGGGGGGTTTTTTTATCGCCCCCCCCCCCCGCCCCGGACCGGCACGAGCGCTCAATGCTCGGCCGGAAAGAACGTGTAGCCGATCAGAATAAGAAGAACGAGGAGTACGGAGCCGAGGATCAAGCCGATGGCGATGAGTTTTTTCTCCACCGGCAAAAGAGGCTCGTACTCCTCTTTCAATCTC
>JBJKPT010000029.1:0-2792 GCA_046706045.1 Desulfobacterales bacterium | reverse complement strand
ACAAAGACAGCGTTCTTCCGCCTTCGGTGCCGGTGCGTGTGGCCGTGGAGGCGGGTTGTCCCATGGGCTGGGAGCGCTACGTCGGGGACCGGGGAAAAATCATCGGTATCCAGCGTTTCGGGGCCTCGGCCCCGGGAGGCGTGGTCATGGAAAAATACGGCTTCACCGCGGTCAACGTGGTCGAAGCGGTCCGCGCGCTGGTCAAACCATAACCCGTACGAGTCCAGGAATGGCGAGCTTTCGCTCGTGGTCCCCGGGCAACATCGTCTTTGCAAACGCGGGCGATACGGCACACCGTCGAGGATCTTGAAGGGGGCGGGAACGCAGGAACCGGACCAATAGATGCCGTTTCCGGACGGACGCTAATTCCCGATGGCCGATCGGATGTCGACTTCGAGATCATCGGCGCTGGCCGATGACAAGATGCCGGCGATGGAACGCAGGCATTCGCGGATAATCGCCGTCTTGGGACGGGAGGAAAGCAACTGGGCTTCGATGGTTTTCAAATCCGCCATCAGATCGTTCAGGGCATCGAAATGCCAGCTTCGCGACCCGACCTCCAGCTTCAGCCGGGCCGTCAACCTCACCACCAATACCCGCTCCTACGCGGTCAGCCTCTCGGCCGTGCCCAGTCGGGGGGCGTCGGTGTCGGCCGCGGTCCCGGACAGTGACTCGGCCACGGCCGCGCCGTCCTCGGTCAACCCGACATCGCCGGAAAGGGTCCGGATCTCCAGAAAACCATGGCTGATCAATTCCTCGCCGGCGTGCTTGGCCCGGTCCCGGGGAAGGCCGAGCCGGTCGCCCGCCGCGTACATGGACACCCGGTCCGTACCGGTGTCACGGAGCAAACCGGCGATTTCCTGAAAAAAGACACGAACGGATTCGTCAAGTTCATCCCATAATCCCATGGGCATCTCCTTGGGAAACGAAAACCCCCGGCACCGATGGCGATCCGTCGGGATGCATCACCGATTTTCCGGGGGAGCTGAGGGCGTCTTCCGTGGTGGCGGCACCGGGCGCCCGCCCAGAGTAAGGGCAGCGGGAAGCGGAGCGTCAATCGCCTTCCAGATGATTGCCGTTGATCTTGTCGCGAAGCAGCTTGGAGCAGCGGAACACCACCACGCGGCGGCCGTCGAGCATCATGTCGTCGCCGGTGGCCGGATTGCGACCGCGCCTGGATTTCTTGTTCTTGACGCAGAACTTGCCGAAGCCGCTGATCAGCACATCTTCACCATTTTCCATGGTCCGCTTCAGGACTTCCAGAAGGGTCTCCACCACGTCAACACTCTGTTTCCGGGAAAATCCCAGTTGATCGGGAATCGTATCGACGATTTCTGCTTTGGTCAGGGTCATGAACCACCCGCTCCTTAAGATGATGATGTCGTTTCGTCAAACGGTTGCAGTGCCCGGCCGCGTGCCTCGCCCACCTAACCTCGCATAATTACTGGCAAGTATTTCCAATGTCAATCATTTCATGATCAATTTTGAAGGTCGACCGCACTCGAAACCCGTCTTTCCTCCGGAGCCTTTGACTTCGGAGCTGGATTCGGATAGGGTGCCTGGCTTGCCGAGCCCGAATCGCCCTGTCGGGAAAACCGGGCCGACGGCGGCCCTACTGGAATCTGCCCCCGATCCCTTACCGGTGAACGCCCCATGCCCGTTGCTGCCGATCAAGGCGCCTCCTCGTCGACCAACGGCCTTTTGGCCGCCGTGGGGGCCTACCTGATCTGGGGCTTGAGCCCCATCTACTGGAAAGCACTGGACACGGTGCCGGCGTATGAAATTCTCATGCACCGGATGGTCTGGTCCTTTGTCTTTCTCCTGCCCCTGCTGATCATCCAGCACAAATGGTCGCACTTCACCACGACCTTGAAATCGCCCCGCATCATGGCGGCCCTGGCGGGCACGGCGATGATTGTCTCGATCAACTGGTTCTTGTTCATCTGGGCCATCAACAGCGGCCACATCCTGGAGACCAGCCTCGGCTACTATATCAACCCCCTGCTCAACGTTGTCCTCGGCATGGTCTTTCTCCGCGAGCGGTTGCGCCGGGCCCAGGCGGTTTCGGTGATTCTGGCGGCGATTGCCGTCGGCTACCTGACCATCCGCTACGGACGGTTTCCATGGGTGTCCCTGGCCCTGGCCATTTCTTTCGGCACCTACG
Organism: Desulfobacterales bacterium; assembly: GCA_046706045.1. GTDB lineage: Bacteria > Desulfobacterota > Desulfobacteria > Desulfobacterales > JBDRRP01 > JBJKPT01. The sequence goes on along the minus strand of JBJKPT010000029.1, from coordinate 628 downwards.
CCCTAATCCGAAAGGTCGCCCCGGTGGGCGCGGTGGTCGGGCTCGCCGTGGAAACCATGTTGATGAGCGTTCCGGCCGGCGCCTACCTCTGGCATGCCCATGCCACCGGAACCGGCAGCTTTCTGCGGGCCGGTCCGCGCATCGATTTCCTGCTGATGGGAACCGCCCTGTTGACCGCCCTGCCCCTGGTGCTGTTTACCACGGGTGCACGCCGGCTGCGCCTGAACACCATCGGCTTGTTGCAGTACATCGCACCGAGTGGCACGTTTCTCTTGGCGGGTTTCGTCTACGGTGAACCGATGGCACCGGCCCGGGTGTGCGCCTTCGTGCTGATCTGGATCGCGTTGGCCCTTTTTTCCGTCGACGCCTACCGGCACTACCGCACCGGTTTCCTGTCCGGTGAGAAAAAACCGTCACCGGCGGCCCCGGCTTCCCTTGCACCGCCGGCCGCCGCCAAGCAATGTCTGCGCCATTGACCCGCCGCCCGGCAGCCGGATCTTCGGCGGGTTCGGTTCCGAGCGGGACCGATCTCCGACCATGATGTGCCCGAATGCATCGACCCGACGGGCCACCGATTTGCTCGGTGATCCGGGAGGTGATAATGGGCTTGACAGCCTCCGGGAGAAAT
>JBJKPT010000028.1:0-3758 GCA_046706045.1 Desulfobacterales bacterium | reverse complement strand
CTCCACATCATCCCGGCCATGCCGGTGCCGGCCCCGGCCTCGAATGCCTTGATCAGGGCCGCCCCCTTTTCGCTCAGGTTCCGGGACATGTTTTGCCGGTCGCGGTGGATGTCGTGCACGGCCATGGTGAGCACGATGGCAAGCAGGATGACCGCGGCGCCCACGACCATCCAGGGCGAGCGGGCTTCCGGGGAGCGGTATTTTGCGGAACAGTCCAATGGCATCACCCCCTTGGTTTGAGGGAAGGCTCATTCATCGGGCTTCGGGAGGGGTCTTCGGTGGCGTGGCGGTCGGGCCTTCACAGCTTGCCTTGATGTCGCAGCCGCTGCAACCGCAGCCGCAGCCGGTGGGGCCGCCTTTTTTAAGACCCCGGTAAAACCGGCGGCCGGTGAAAAAAAGCGCCAGGGCGATGATGACAAAAACAAGGACGGTTTGCATCGGAGGACTCCTTTAAACGCCAAGCAATCGACCCGCCTGAAAGACACCCGCCGCCAGCACAAAAGCCAGAATGGTGTCGAACGCCATCGCGAAAAGCCCCCACTTAAACGAGCCGGCCTCCCGGGCGATACAAATCGTGGCGACAAAACACGGGGAGTAGAACATGACAAAGAGGATCAGGCAAAAGGCCGTCAACGGACGCCAGTCGGGCGAATGGGCAAGGGTTTGGGAAAGGGAGGTGCTTTGTCCCGGATCCACCCGGCCCATGGCGTAAGCGGTCCCGAGGGTGGAGACGATCACCTCCTTGGCGGCGAAACCACCGACCAGCGCGATGTCGGTGCGCCAGTCGAAGCCGGCCCAACGGCTGACCACCTCCAGGGCCGTTCCCATCCGGCCGGCAAAGGAATGCTTGAGTGCGGCTTCGGCTTGCCGATTGTCCAGCGCGAGAAGCTGCCGGCGAAGCGTTTCCGCGGCCGGGGTCAGCGCCGCGCTGCTCCCGTGAATCGCCAACTCGGCCGTGACCGCGGATCCCGCGGCGGACCGGAGGGCCTGCCGCTGGTGGGAAAAAACCTGGATCCGGGAAACGGGCAAGGCGGGAAACGTCATCATGGCCCAGAGGAGGATCGACACTCCCAGGATCACGGTGCCGGCCTTGCGGATGTACTGCCAGGTCCGCTCCCAGGTATGGATGGCAAGCCCCTTGAAGGTCGGGAGCCGGTACGGCGGCAATTCCATGACAAAGGGGGTCGAGGCCCCTTTGATGATCGTCACCCGCAGCAGTTTGGCGACCAGCAGTGCCCCCACCCAGGCGATCAGCGTCACGGCGAACATCAGCGCCGCCTCGTGGCGGGCGAAGAAGGCCGCGACCAGAAGGGCGAAGACCGGGAGCTTCGCCCCGCAGTTCATGAACGGAACGGTCAGGAGGGTCGCCAGGCGCTCCCGCGGAGACTTGAGGGTGCGCGTCGCCATCACCCCCGGCACCGCGCAGCCGCCCGCGATCCCGCCGGAGACGATGTAGGCCATGACCGAGCTGCCGTGCAGCCCGAAGGAGCGAAAGACCCGGTCCAGCATGAAGGCCACCCGGGCCAGATAGCCCGTGTCTTCCAGAAGGGAGATGCCAAAAAACATGAACATGATGAGCGGCACGAACCCCACCACACCGCCCACCCCATCGATGATGCCGGAAACGATCAGGGACTTGAGGAGGCCGTCGGGCAGGTGGGCCTGCGCGAGCGCGCCGAGCCAGCCGAAAAACGCCTCGAACCCGCGCACCGGCCACTCGCTGTAAGTAAAGGTAAAATGATACAGCCCCAGGAGCACCGCGAGCATGATCAACGGCCCGGCAAAGCGGTTGACCACGATTTTGTCGATCTTGTCGGAGATGAAAAGACGGTCCCGGTTTCCGGTATAACGGACCACTCCGTCCTTTAGCATCGAACGGATGTACCCGTAGCGGTAATCGGCGATGATCGCCTCGGGAAATGTGCCAAGGGTGTGTTGAATGTGGGCGGCCACCTGGGCGGCCCGTTTTTCGAGCCGGGCGCAAACCTCGGCATCGGTTCGCCGGCCCCGGGTAACGACCGGTTCATCGCCTTCGATATACTTCAGTGCCGTCCAGCGCGCCGGGTACCGGTCGGTTAAAAACTGCGCCGCGGACACGATCCGCTCCATTTCATCCAGAGCGGTGTCGATATCCTCCCCGTAGGAGATCCGTATCGTGGCCGATGGCGCTTCCGCCGCCAGCATCTCCGCGGCCGCCCGCATCAGGGCCTCTTTTCCCTTTCCGCTTCGTGCCACGGTCGGGATTACCGGCATGGCCAGCCGCTGGGAGAGAGCCGCCACATCGATTTCGATGCCCCGCTGGCGGGCCACGTCCATCATGTTCAAGGCCAGGCAAACCGGGATCCCCATTTCCAAAAGTTGCAGGGTCAGGTAGAGGTTTCGCTCCAGGTTGGAGGCATCCACGATGTTGACCACGAGGCCCGGTTTTTCATCGACCAGGAAATCCCGCGCCACGACCTCTTCCATTGAGTAGGCCGTGAGGGAATAGGTGCCGGGCAGATCCACGATGTCAAAGCAATGCCCGTTCAGACGGTAATGGCCCTGTTTTTTTTCCACGGTGACACCCGGATAGTTCCCCACGTGCTGGCGGGCACCGGTCAGGGCGTTAAAAAGCGATGTCTTGCCGGCATTGGGATTTCCGGCGAGAGCAATCATGGCATCCATCTCAGTCTTCCACCTCGACGTCGATAAAATCCGCTTCGTTGTTTCGAAGGGTCAGCGTGAAGCCCATGAGGCGCAAGGCCACGGGGTCGTAAAGCGGGGCCCGCCCCTGAATCGTGATGCGGGTGCCCGGCACCAGGCCCATGTCCAGGATTCTGCGGCCCAGTTCGCCGTTGGCGGTGATGGCGGCGATATGGCCCGATTGGTTTCGTTTCATATGGCGCAGGCGCGTTCGGTGCATGGTGCGGTCCTTCCGAGGCAAAAAGATCGGCCAAAATTCCAAAAGTTAGGTATGCCGAACTTTTAACGATGTCAACTGAAATTTATCGCCATTCCGCGTTTTTAAGGGATTCGACGGGCGGGTCATGGCTTGACGGGTCGATCGGGATTTCTTACAATCCGCATATCGATCAATGATGCAGGGGAAAATTATGCAGACAACCATTTCAAGCAAATTCCAGGTGGTCATTCCGAAGCCGGCCCGCAAACGCCTTAATTTGAGGCCGAACCAAAAACTCACCGTCATCGAAAAAGACGGCATGCTGATCCTGGTTCCGCAGATGGCGCTTGAGTCCCTGCGAGGCATCGCCGCCGGCGCGATGCTCTCCGATTACCGGGAAAAAAAGGATCGGTATTGATGCATATTGTCGATTCCTGCGGCTGGCTGGAATGGTTTTCGAACGGCGATCTCGCCGAGGCGTACGGTGCCTATCTTGATGCCGGAGAAGAACTTCTGGTTCCCGCCGTGGTGCTGTATGAAGTGTATAAAATCCTCAAACGAGAAATCGGTGAGGAGAAGGCGCTGCTCGCCATCGCCCACATGAAACGCTCGATGGTTGTCCCCCTGGAAGACATTCTTGCCATGAAAGCCACGGACATTGCCCTGCGCCATCATCTTGCCATGGCCGATGCCATGATTTATGCCACCGCCATCACGTTCAACTGCCCCCTCTATACGTCGGACGCCGATCTGAAAGACCTCCCCCTGGTGCACTATTTTCCGGTTCCAAAGAACACCGCCCCTGCGTGATGGCTGGTGAGGGTTCGCCTCCGGTTCATCGCGTTCGCCGGGGTCGACCCTTTCCCTCATGAATCTT
>JBJKPT010000027.1:0-4062 GCA_046706045.1 Desulfobacterales bacterium | reverse complement strand
TCATCTTCGGGCTGATCTCCATGGGCTGGGCCGCCATGCTGCTCATTTCCCAGAAGGATTACAAGCGGATGCTTGCCTATTCGAGCGTCGAGCACATGGGGGTCCTCTCCCTCGGGATCGGGATCGGGAGCATCGCGGGGATCGGCGCCCTCCTTCACGCCGTCAACCACTCCCTGGCCAAGGCGGCCCTGTTTCTGGTTGCCGGCAACATCCTCGCCGTCTACCGGAGCAAGGACATCCGGGACGCGCGGGGAATGCTCAAAAACAGTCCGCGCACCGCCCTGCTCTGGACCGCCGGGATTCTTGCCATCATCGGCCTGCCGCCCTTCGGGCTCTTCACCAGCGAGCTCATGGTGCTCAAAGGGACCCTCGATGCCGGGCGATGGTGGGTGGCCGCGGGGTACCTCACGGCTCTCGGCATCGCCTTTGCCGCCATTTCCGCCACCGCCCTGCGGATGGTCTACGGTCCGGGCGGCGACGCGGAATCGACGGCCGTTGCGGCCGCCGAGCCGGTCCGGGCCCGGGGGGAACGTCTCTGGTCCATGGTCGCCCCGGCCGGCTTGACCTGCGGGGTCCTGCTTCTGGGGTTGTGGGTGCCGCATTCCCTTCAGCGACTGCTTGCGGTCGTCATGGCCGGCCTCACGGGAGGGCACTGATGGACGGGATCCTGCGCTGGGTTCGAAACGGTGAGGCGATCCACCGCACCGGGCTCCCCGATGCGGTCATGGCGGATTTCCGGGAGGCAATCGTCGCCGCAGTGGCGGCCGGCGGGCACGTCTCGGCCCTTTTCGCCGCCCCGGACCGGGACCGGTTCCGGCTCCACGCCGTGGTCTGCGCACCGGAGCGGGAAAGTCTCGGGATGGTTTCCACCATCGTGGGCGATGCCTTTCCGGCCTTGACCCCGGATTGCGCCCAGGCCCATTGGTTCGAGCGCGAAATCTTCGAGCAATGGGGCATCCGGCCCCTCGGCCACCCGTGGTTGAAGCCGATCCGGTTCCAGCCGTCGCGCCGGGGGGCCGCGGCCGCCGCCATCGGGATCACGGATTTTTTCACCATGGCCGGGGAATCGGTGCACGAGGTGGCGGTCGGGCCGGTGCATGCCGGGGTCATCGAACCGGGGCACTTCCGGTTCCAGTGCCACGGGGAAACCGTCTACCACCTGGAGATTTCCCTTGGATACCAGCACCGGGGCATCGAGCGGGCCCTGTGCGGCGCCTCGGGCCCGCGCATGCTGGCCTACATGCAAACCCTGGCCGGCGACACCACCATCGGCCATGCCACGGCCTATTGCGGCGCGGTGGAGTCCCTCGGGCGGATCCCGGTGCCGCCCAAGGCTCAGATGATCCGGGGCATTGCCGCGGAGCTCGAACGCCTGGCAAACCATATCGGCGATCTGGGGGCTTTGGCCGGCGACGTGGGCTTTCTGCCCACCCAGAACTATTGCGGCCGCATCCGGGGCGATGTCTTGAACCTCACCGCAATGGTCTGCGGAAGCCGCTTCGGCCGCGGGCTCATCGTGCCGGGCGGGGTCGCCTTCGACATCGAGCCCGGGCGGGCCAAAGCGATGCGCCGGCGGCTCGATGCCGTGGAAACCGATCTTCATGTGGCCGTCCCCCTGATGTTCGATGCCCCGTCGGTCCTGGCCCGGATGGAAAAAACCGGCGCCCTTGCCCCGGAAACGGCCCGGGAAATCGGGCTGGTGGGGGTCGCGGCCCGGGCCTGCGGCCAGACCGACGATGTCCGCACCCAGCTTCCCTACGATGCGTATCGTTTCGCCATCCTGCCCAGCGCCACCTATCACACGGGCGATTGCTTTGCCCGGGCCTATGTCCGGTGGCTCGAGGTACAGCAATCCCTGCGGTGGATCGGGCAGCAGCTGGACGCCCTGCCCGGGGGAGCACTGGCGGCGCCGGCCCGAGCGCCCGGGCCGGATCGGATCGCCGTTTCCCTGGTGGAGGGCTGGCGCGGGGAGATCTGCCATGTGGCGGCCACGGGTGAAAACGGCCGGTTCCGGTTTTACAAGGTGGTGGATCCCTCCTTTCACAACTGGTTCGGTCTCGCCTTGTCCCTGCGAAACCAGCAGATTTCGGATTTTCCGCTGTGCAACAAGAGTTTCAACCTGTCCTATTGCGGACACGACCTGTGAACGGGGGTGGGGCATGCTGCGCGTCTTGAGAGCCCGGATCCAACAAAAACGCCGTACCCTGAGCTATCCCCGCGGGCCGATTCCGGAGATGCCGGACCGGTTCGCGGGGCGGCCGGTCATCGAGGGCGCCTGCCCCGGTTCCTGCACGGCCTGTGTTGCCGCTTGCCCGGTTCAGGCCATTGCCGCCGACGCCGGGAATATCCTCCTGGACATGGGCCGGTGCCTCTTTTGCCGGGCCTGCGAAAAAGCCTGCGACGCGGGCCGGCTCCGGTTTACGGTCAATCACCAGCTGGCCGCGATCCGGCGCGGCGATCTCATGGTTGGCCCGGGAGCGCCGCTCCGGGCCGAGGTCCTCTCGCAACGGGTCCGGGATCGCTACGGCCGGTCCTTCAAGCTTCGTCAGGTCTCCGCCGGCGGGTGCAACGCCTGCGAGGCGGACGTGAACGTTCTCGAAACCCCGGCCTGGGACATGGGCCGCTTCGGCATCCAGTTCGTGGCCTCGCCCCGGCACGCCGACGGGCTTCTCATCACCGGTCCGGTGACGGAAAACATGGCCCTGGCCCTGAAAAAAACCTACGACGCCGTTCCGGAACCCCGGGTGGTGATCGCCGTGGGGGCCTGCGCCATCGCCGGCGGACCGTTTGTGGGTCATCCGGAAGTTCACGACGGGGTCATGGGCCGGGTGCCGATCGACCTTTTCGTCCCCGGCTGTCCGCCCCATCCCCTGACCACCCTGGACGCCCTCCTTCGTTTCCTGGGAAAACCCGTTCCCGGTTTTGATCCGGCATGATCGGCCCGGGCGGACCGGTGGGTCCGGCCCCGGGAAATCACCCCATCGGTTTTCCGGGGGGCGGCGGGCGATTGGCGGCTTGCATCCGTTCGAAGCAAGCGCTCCGAAAGAAATCCAACCCCATTGAAATCGAAAAGTTTCGGAAAATCCCGGGTGTCCGGGGATGCGATCGAACCCCTACCCCGATACCGGGTTCGATGTAATCTCCCTCGAGGAAATGGCGGGGAACCTTCCTGCCGCCGTAAATGAGAACTCTTGTCGGCATGCATATTGCTATGGTAACCGGTGAATTCGAAATGCCCAGACTTTTCATTCATCGGATCCTTCACCCATGAAAACCGCGATTCGAACGTACCGGATTCCCATGATCGTCACCGCGCTGATGGTCCTGGTTCTGGGTTTCTGGGCCTGGCAGACCTGGCAGGGGATGGTCGAGCGCAGCCTGGAATGGCGGCGGCAGCACGCCGCCGGTGTTTTCGACGCCTTCGAGGCCACCATCCGGGCCCTTGAGGAGACCGGCGGCCTGGACCGCGGGCGGATCGAGACCGTCCTGGCGCGGATCATCGGCAAGACGCCGGTGCGCTTTGTCCTGATTTTAAACGGCCGGCACCGGGTGCTTCAGGCCGGCACCATCCCCCGGTCCCTGGGCGTGGATTCGAGCGCGGGGCAGCGCTCTTCGGCCAATCTTTTTTTACTCTGGCGGCCGGTCCGGTTGCGAAACGCCGTCTTCGCGCCGGCGGTTGAGAAGGGGGCCGGCGCGCCGCCGAAAGGGCCGATCATGATCCTGGGCTTCGAGATGCACGGCGATTCCGGGGTTCCCCGTCGGGCCGCCGGTGCACTGATCACCACCCTGGCCGCGGCCCTGCTCTTTGTGGCGGCGAGCCTTGCCGCCTGGATCATGACCATCCGCGGCCGCCTGCTCACCGAGCAGCTGAAGAGCGAGCGCGCCCGCAGGGCCCACCTGGAAGAGCTCGGCCTTGCCGCCGCCGGGCTCGCCCATGAAACCAAGAATCCCCTGGGAATCATTTTGGGCATCGCCCAGCAGATTGCGGCCAGTCCGGAGCAGACCGGGAAAAGCCGCACCATGCTCGAACACATCATGGACGAGGTCGACAAGGCCTCGGCC
>JBJKPT010000026.1:0-2085 GCA_046706045.1 Desulfobacterales bacterium | reverse complement strand
CAACCGGATCGGTCGCGAAGGCGACGGATTCAAGATCGCCATGAAAGGGCTCGACGGCGGCCGGATCGGCATCGCGGCCCAATCGGTCGGCGTGGCCCAGGCGGCGCTCGACGCCGCGATCAAATACGTGAAGGGGCGAGAACAATTCGGCCAGGCCGTCGCCAAATTCCAGGGGATCCGCTGGATGGTCGCCGACATGGCCACGGAAATCGAGGCAGCCCGCCAGCTCGTGCTGAGTGCCGCGACCATGAAGGATCGGGGCGAAAATTATGGCCGGCAGGCCTCCATGGCCAAGCTCTTCGCTTCGGAGATGGTCAACCGGGTGACGGCCAAGGCCCTTCAACTCCACGGCGGCTACGGGTTCATGACGGACTATCCCGTGGAGCGCTTTTACCGGGATGCCCGGGTGTTCACCATTTACGAAGGCACCTCGGAAATCCAGCGCATCGTCATTGCCAATCACATCTTCAAAGACAAACGCCGCCCCCACGCGAGTTGACGGCGGCCGTCCACGCCGCCTGCCCAGGCCCCCCCACCTTAACGGAAAACTCATCCTCGGCTCATCAGCCGTTTCCACGGACCGGGTAGGGTTGCGTCCGTTCCTTCCGGCTCTGATTGTCCGGAGTTGGTTTCACGGCATTCGGAAGACCGACCTCCCCCTCCGCCTTTCCGAATGCCCAACCCAAAAAACGATGGCCGCCTTCATGAACGAGTTCAAGCAGAAATGGCGAAACTACCTCTCCGGTCTTGACTACGCCTTTCAACCCATCGTGCATACCCGGTCCGGGATCGTCTTCGGGTTGGAGGCCCGCCTGATGAACTTTCCCACGGCCGGTTTCGAGTCCATCGGTCGGCTGTTCACCGCGGCCCACGGGGACGGCCTGCTCCACCCGGTGGATTTGGTCCTGCGCAAGAAGGCCATCGCGAAATTCCGGCGCCTGGAATTCCGGAGGCAGACGAAACTTCTCTTCAATCTCGACAACCGGCTCCGGACTTCGGGCAACTACAAGTCCGGACAGACCTTGCAGATCCTCAAACAACATTTCATCCCTCACGATGCGCTCTGCTTCATCGTTTCGGAAACCGCGGACCGCGCGGCCATCGCCAAAATGGGCGAGTTGGTCTGCGCTTACAAGGGGCAGGGATTCCGGATCGCCCTCGAGGTCGGAAGCTCCTCCTCGGGCATCCTCGAGCTGCTCAAGCAGGCCCGGCCGGACCTCGTCCAGCTGCACCGTGGCATCGTCCGAGGCATCGACAAGGGGACCCAATCGTTCCTCTTATGCTCCAACATCGCACGCGCCGCCCACCTCCTCGGCGCCAAGGTGATCGCCAAGGGCGTGACCGGCGAAGCGGAGTACTACGCCTGCCGGGACATCGAGATCGATTTTATCCAGGGGGAACTCGTCGGGGCACCGGAGTCCGATCTCGACCGGCTCCTGCCCCAATACGAAAAAATCCGTCTCCTCGACAAGATCGATCGCCCGAACGCCGTGGCCGACGAAACGCGGATCAAAGACGCGCTGCAATACATCGAGCCCATCGCCGAGACCACGGGCCTCTATGAGGCCTTCGAAACCTTCCGCATGAAGAAGCACCACCGTTTTTTCCCGGTGGTAAACGACCGGGAGGAGCCCATCGGCATCCTCCACGAAAACAGTTTCAAGGAATATGCCTACTTGCGTTTCGGCAGCGCCCTCCTTCAAAATCCGAGCTTCGGCGGAAAATCCCTCAATCGATTCGTTCTGCCTTACCCCACCGCCGAGGTCGGCCACCCCATCAAGGAACTCGTTCGGCTCAGCTCGGGAAACGGCGGCGCCGAGGGGATGCTCATCACCGACGGCGGAAAAAACCTCGGATACTTGAGCGCGCCGGCACTTTTGAAACTCGTCCACGAAAAGAACACGGCCGGCCGGGCAAAGCCCGGCTGAAAAGATTCAAAATTCCGGGAAAGGTCCGTCGTCATTCGCGGGATCGCTTGCCCGCAGGGGCACGTCATCGTGCCCGGTGCAAACCAGAGGGTCGGGCTGGGGGGACCTGGACATTTCAATGGGAATTCGGATAATAGAAGTTCAGAAATGAATTGAA
>JBJKPT010000025.1:0-3142 GCA_046706045.1 Desulfobacterales bacterium | reverse complement strand
CCGACCGAAGTGGAAACCCTGCTCGGGGATCCGACCAAAGCCAAGGAAAAGCTCGGATGGCTGCCGAAGATCGCATTTGCCGACCTGGTGAGAGAAATGGTCGCCGTGGATCTGGAGCAGGCACGGCGGGATCACCTGCTGCGTCGAAAAGGCTTCCGCATTAAAAACCATTTTGAATAGACCTGAAGAGTCCTTTGTCCCTTGTCCTTGGTCCCTGGTTGAAAAACAAATGACAAAGGACCAAGGACCAGTGACACCGCGTGCGCGGTTGACCAATGACACCGCGCCAGCGGCCAATCAATGACCAATGACAAAGGACACCGCGCCAGCGGCCAACCAATGACCAATGACAAAGGACAAATGACACGGCGCCAGCGGTCAACCGATGACCCATTAAAGAAAAGCGAGCGAATTTTTATCGCGGGACATCGGGGAATGGTCGGCTCGGCCATTTTGCGCCGGCTTCGCGCCGAAGGGTATTCCCACCTCATCACCCGCAGCCGGGAAGCGCTTGATCTCTGCGACCAGCGGGCGGTGCGGCAATTTTTTGCCGACCAGCGCATCGACCATGTGGTTCTGGCCGCGGCCAGGGTCGGCGGCATTTATGCAACCAACACTTCCCGGGCCGAATTCATTCACGAAAACCTGGCCATTGAATTGAACGTCATCCACGAAGCCTACCGGGCCGGCGTCCACCGACTGCTCTTCCTCGGCAGCTCCTGCATCTATCCCAAGGCCGCACCCCAGCCCCTCAAGGAGGAGTATCTGCTGACCGGCCCGTTGGAGTCCACAAACGAGCCCTATGCCGTTGCCAAGATTGCCGGCATCAAGCTGTGCGAGTCCTACAACCGCCAGTACGGCACCCAATTCCGGGCCGTGATGCCGACGAACCTTTACGGCCCCGGGGACAACTACGACCTGAAGACATCCCATGTGCTGCCGGCCTTGATCCGGAAATTTCATTTGGCGCGTTTGGCCGGCGCCGGAGACATCGGCGGAATTCAAAGGGATCAGGACGTTTACGGCCCTATTCCGGAAGATACCTTAAACGCCCTCGGCCTTGACCGGTCGACGCTCGAGCCCACCGGCCGGCCGGCCGCCTCACCGAAGGTGATCATCTGGGGGTCGGGGTCCCCGCGGCGTGAATTTCTCCATGTCGACGATATGGCCGATGCCTGCTTTTTTGTCATGAACCTCCCCGACGGCATGTTCGGCAACGTGCCGGGCGATCCGGAAGTCGGTTTTCTTAACGTGGGTTGCGGAGACGATTTGACGATACGGCAACTGGCCGAAGCGATCGCGGCGGTCGTCGGCTATCGCGGAGAGATCACGTGGGACAGGACCCAGCCGGATGGAACGCCCCGGAAGCTCATGGATGTCAGCAGGCTCACAAAACTCGGCTGGACGGCACGCATTCCCTTGGAAGAGGGCATCCGAAGGACGTATCAAGAATACCTGAAGCAAATTTTATTTTGACCATAAATTGCCCATTGTGCGCATCTCTTTGGGCACGCATGCCTTTGTGAGGGAAAATCCCGGTTTGGTGTTTGATCGTCGCGCGGTGCTCTTCGTCACTTGTCCTTGGCCACTTGGTTGCATCATCTAAGGAACCTACAAAAACATATCGCATAGACTGAATCATGACTTCCGCCATCGCAAAAAAGAACAGCCTGACCTGGCACAGAGCGCTCGTCTCCCGTAAGGACCGCGAACGCCTGCATGGGCATAGAGGCTTTCTCATCTGGTTTACCGGGTTGTCGGCTTCCGGGAAATCGACCCTCGCCCACCGGGTCGAACAGACGTTGCACGCAAAGCGGTGTTCGACCTATGTCTTCGACGGCGATAACGTCCGTCATGGTCTGTGCGGTGATCTCGGATTCTCCGAAACCGACCGAAAAGAAAACATCCGCAGAATCGGCGAGATGTGCAATCTTTTCATCGACGCGGGCATCATTGCCATGGCGGCGTTTATTTCCCCTTACCGCGCGGACCGCGAACAGATACGTCATCTGGTTGGAAATGACCGATTCGTTGAAATTTACCTTGATTGCCCTGTTGCCGTCTGTGCCGAGCGCGACCCCAAGGGCATCTACAAAAGAGCCATGGAGGGGGTCATCAAAAACTTTACCGGCATCTCCGCACCGTATGAACCACCCATCCATCCGGATCTTCGGATTGAAACCCATATGCAGACGATCGAAGCATCCACCAATCAAGTCATGGACATGCTTCTCACCAAGGGATACGTGATCGGCGGTGCAATGAAGAAACCTACGGAACGTATCATTTCAGGATGAAAGGATTCGGCGGGCAGTCAACGACGAATGAGCACAACAGATTGTTTTTTTTCAATCTTTCTCTTGAAAAGGTGGGTCCCATCGTGGAATATGATAAAACACCACCGAAGCCGGTGGAAATTCGATGCCTCGGGAATTCTTGATCATACGGAGGTTGCAATGCGTGCGATAAGACCCACGATTCGTTTCAAACACCTGTTGATCGCCATCGTTTTGATTGCGATGGTTCTTCCGGGATGCTCGAGCCTGTCGTCCCGGACCCAGGGCGATTCCGGAAGCGCGGTCAGCGGCCAGAGCAACGGGCCCGCACCGATCTATTATGATTTCGGGGACGTGTTGATTCCCAGCGAAATGAAAGTGGACCGGGCGCATTCATTCGTTTTCAAGACCCCCGGACTTACCGCCGGCGTGCTCTCGCTCAAAGGGTCCGTCGATATGGAGTCCCTGATCACCTTTTTCCAGGTCAATATGGCCAAAGACAACTGGCAGTTGATCAGTTCGTTCAAATCACCCCAGACGGTACTGCTTTTTCAGAAGCAAAATCGCTGGTGCATCATCGATATCCACGAAAGTGAATTCAGCACCTATGCGCGGGTTTATGTGGCGCCGACCATCGGTGAGACGGCTACGGGTGGCTTGATGAAGTAAATTGAGAAGATCATTATCGTCGGCACGAAATTCCAGGAAAGAGGAACCGGATCACGGAAAGGGCCAAAATTACCCCGTAAATTTTTTTCTTTTCCAAGAAAGTCGTTCGGAATGCCGAAGATACTTGTCACGGGCGGCGCCGGCTTCATCGGTTCGCACACGGTGGTGGCGCTGCTCGAGGCCGGCCATGACGTGGT
>JBJKPT010000024.1:0-2001 GCA_046706045.1 Desulfobacterales bacterium | reverse complement strand
CGGAAACGGGCGCGCATCGCTTAGAATTTCACCTTGGGGACTGCGGTCGCGCCGGGGCTGGCCTTGAAATATTCCTTGCGCTCCAGGTGCAGGAGAAAATTGTTGGTGAGGTTTTCGGGAAATTGTCGGATGGCGGCGTTGAATTCCTCGACGGCCCGGTTATAGCGCTCTCTGGCCACATTGATCCGGTTTTCCGTCCCTTCGAGTTGATTTTGGAGATCGAGAAAATTCTGGTTGGCCTTCAGGTCCGGGTACCGCTCCACGACCACCATCAACCGGGACAGGGCCGAAGAAAGCGCCCCTTGGGCCTGTTGCATTCTGGCCACCGCCTGGGGATTGCTGAGATCCTTCGTGGAAAGCGTCACCTGGCCGGCATGGGACCGGGCGTTCACCACGGCCTCGAGGGTTTCGCGTTCGTGTTTGGAATACCCCTTGACCACCGCGACGAGGTTGGGGATGAGATCGGCACGGCGTTGCAGGTTCGTCTGCACGTCGCTCCAGGCCCGGAACACGTTTTCCTCCTTCTGCTGCAGGCTGTTGTACCCGCATCCAGCCATCAAGACGACCAATACCAGCAACAGTGCACGCGATACCCGTTTTTCAATCATGGCGCTCCTCCATCCGCGGGGCACGACGTGCCTGGCGGCCGGTTTTTTGCCACGCACATTACCAGAAGTCGGCCCCGGGAAAAAGGGCTGATTCATGCGCTTATCGGATACGGATAAAGATATGGGCCTCTTTCGCCGATGACGCTTATCAAACCGGCAACGCGTCGATTTCGGAGACCTTCCCCCCATGGGTTTGTAACGTTTGGTCGCGGAGGCGCTCCTTAGTGGGCATGAGCGCAATGACAGTGGCATGCGATGGCCGAGCATTTACGCTCAGGACCACGTAGGCGACAAAGAGCAAGTCGCTCCCTAAATCCAAAGCCTTAACTTAAGGAGATCGATTCTTGGAAAATTTTTTCGCTATCGAAATCGGAAATAAGTGCAACACCAACATGTTCGATCCCGATTTCGATTTCGATCCCGAAAGAGACATCTCAGGAACGATTAAGGCTTAAGTGAACGACATTGCCCCTAAATCCTGGACCCCGAAAACCCGATGGAGATCACCGACAATGGAATTGATGGATGTAAACGATGCGGATTTTGAGGCCGAAGTGATGGAATCGAAAACCCCGGTCCTGGTCGATTTCTGGGCACCCTGGTGCGGTCCCTGCAAAGCCATGGGGCCGGTAATCCAGGAAATGGCCGAAACCCATGGCGAGGCGATCCGGGTCGTCAAGGTGAACGTGGACAGCTGCCCGGGAACGGCATCCCGCTTCGGCATCAAATCGATCCCGGCGTTTTTCTTCTTCCATGGCGGCAAACCCGTCGAACAGATGATCGGGATGACGACCCGGGGCAAGCTGGAGGCGGCCATCGCGCGGGTGGTCTCCGGACAGGCGAGTCCGTCTCCGTTTATTTCGAAGGGAGTTTGAAAATGGGTTTTTGCTATCGACATCCGCAGGTCGAAACCCCATACCGATGCATGAAGCACGAAGTCTACATGTGCCCGGAATGCCTGCAGTGCCGGGATCCGAACATTTATTGCAAATACCGTTCGTCCTGTCCCATCCATTTTTTGAGCAAAAAAGGTGCGGACGATATGATGGGGAAAAAGGAGGCTGCGGTCGAAGTCCGAACCGATCACCCCCAAGCCGCCCCCCTTCCGTGAACCCGTATTCGGGCAGGTTTTTACCGCCTGCCCGGCCCGCCTCGGATACGGTGCCGACATCCCGGCCGCCCGGAACAGGGGTAACCACGGAGGGGGCGCACGATCCCTATCCGATGACCATCACGGCATCGCCCGTGGACACCTCGGAACCTTTTTGCACCCGGATGTCCTTCACCGTTCCGGCGACGTGGCAGACGAGGTTGTTTTCCATCTTCATGGCCTCCATGACGGCGACGACCTGCCCCGGCGAGACGGCGTCGCCCACTTGGACCTCGAGGGCAA
>JBJKPT010000023.1:0-7147 GCA_046706045.1 Desulfobacterales bacterium | reverse complement strand
CCAATGTCGGAAAATCCTCTCTTATCAATGTTCTCGTGAACCGCCGTCATCTCGTGAAGACCAGCTCAACGCCGGGTCGAACGCAATTGATCAATTTTTTCAACATCAACGAGCGCCTCACCCTTGTGGATCTTCCCGGATTCGGGTTTGCCCGGGTTCCCAATGCCATCCAGCGTCAGTGGCGGCCAATGATCGAAACCTACCTGAAAGGTCGTGAAACCCTTCGTGCCGTGGTTTTAATCGTCGATATCCGCCGGACCCCCGGGGTTGAAGAGCGCAATTTGATTGACTGGCTCCGCCTTCACCGCCGGGCTGCGATCCTTGTGCTGACAAAAGCCGATAAACTCTCTCACAACCAGCAAATTTCCCAACGGGGAGCCATCGCCCGTGCCCTTCCATGGCCGAGTGCCGACTTGATCCTTTTTTCCGCAAAGACCCGAGAAGGGCGCGAGAGGATATGGCAGGCCATCGATGCTTTGCTGGGCCCAACGGATGCAACGACACCGCCATGACGCCGGAAACCCCTGCCCGCCCGTTCCGCTCCGGATTTATCACCATTGTCGGTGCTCCCAACTGCGGCAAATCGACGTTGTTAAATCAACTGCTCGGGCTAAAAATCAGCATCACCGCCAACCGGCCCCAGACCACCCGAAACCGCATTCTTGGGGTTGTTCATCGCCCCGGGGTCCAGTTGATCTTTATCGATACCCCCGGTGTTCATATAGCCCGACTGCCGTTGAACCAACGCATCGTTGCCGTCGCGGTTGCCGCCATCGCCGATGCGGATGTTGTTCTGGCCATGATCGATCTTGAGCGATCCGATCGGCAAAGCGAAGCCTTGTTGACGGCCCATCTTGAAGCCCGGAAGGGAGCGGTTATCCTTGCGTTGAATAAAATGGACCGCGTCGACCCGCGACGGGTGGCCGCCGCCATCGACACCTGGTCAAAGGCCCATCCTTTCGAGGCCATTGTGCCGATCTGCGCGCTGAAGGGCATCCAAGTCGACCGGCTGTTATCCGAAATCGAGACCCGGCTTCCCGTAGGCCCGGCCTATTTTCCTGAAAATACCCTCACCGATGTTCCCGAACGGTTCATTGCCGGTGAAATCATCCGTGAAAAAGCGTTTCGGCTAACCGGTGATGAAATCCCCTACTCCATCGCGGTGACCGTGGACCGGTTCAACGAAAGCGCCGACGGGGGCCGGATTTCCATTTACGCGACCATCCATGTTGCCCGTGAATCCCAAAAGGGGATCGTCATTGGTAAAAATGGGCTTAAATTAAAGGAAATCGGGAAATCCGCCCGATTGGGCATCGAAAAGATGTTCGGTGTCTCCGTTTATTTGAAGCTTTTCGTCCGGGTCCAAAAAAACTGGACCCGGGACACCAAAGCGCTGGAGCGATTCGGATACTGATCGCGGCCGCGAACGTATTGTTTGATTTGATGAGGCTGCCGGGTCCATGATACTGTCTTTTCACCCCATGCTCATCGGCGATGAAAACCGAATCGTTGCCGGGCGACCGGCCGGCGCGGCCGATCAAGCGGCCATTGACCGGGCGGACGCCGTCATTTTGCCGCAAGGCTGCCGTGAGGACCTTTACCGGATGGCGACCACCGCCGGCCTCCCGGTTTTCCCCGATTACCGCATCCGGTTCGATTATCCAGGAAAACGCGGACAAGCCCGGCTTTTTCAGGAAACCGGCGCGGCCGCCCCGTCAACCGCGAGCTATCCGGATCTGGCTGCCTTTCAAAAACAAACCCGGAACGGACGCCGCCTGCCCATCCCTTTACCGCTCGTCGTCAAGCTCGATTGGGGGGGTGAAGGCGAGACGGTTTTTTTTGCAAAAGATATCCGTTCGCTCGATACCATTATCGGTCGACTCTCGGACTTCGAAAAAAGTGGGCAACCCGGTTTCCTCATCCAGGAGTTCATTCCTTCCGGAAATCGATGCCTCAGGCTCGGGGTGATCGGCAAACGGATCGACACCTACTGGCGCATTCAACCCGAATCCACGGAATTTTCCACCGCCCTTTCCCGCGGTGGGCATATCGATTACCGGATGGATCCGGACCTTCAAAAAAAAGCGGTGGGTTCGGCGCGGCAGTTGTGTAAAAAAACCGGCATCGACCTCGCTGGATTCGACTTTCTCTTCGATTGCCGTCTCGCCGATCCACCGGCCTTATTTCTAGAAATCAACTGGTTTTTCGGGCGTATCGGTTACGGCGGAAGCGATCGCTTTTACGCGCTACTGAAAGAGGCCGCCGACGACTGGCTCGCCGGGTTACCGATACTCCGGAAAAAGGCCGTCTCATCCGCCGTCGGGGCGAGGCCATGAACGCCTTCGATCCCCTGATGGCCGATGAGCACATCCGACGGGAGCGACGAAAGGCCCGAGAGCTGCGCGCCACCCAGTGGTGGAAGCGCCGGCTGGCCAAGGGCCGTTGCCACTACTGCGGAACCTCGACCCCGGCCCACGCCCTTACCATGGATCACGTGGTGCCCCTTGCCCTTGGCGGGCGGACCACCAAAGGAAACGTTGTTCCCTGCTGCAAGACCTGCAACAACAACAAAAAATCCCTGCTTCCCATGGAATGGGAGATTTATTTGCAAAATGTCCGCAACGATGAGCCATAGGGGATCGATTTCGACCACACCCATTCCCGTTTGGCAATCATGGACAGGTAATATACAAAAAATACCCAATGACACCAAACTTTTGAAGGGAGGGCTCGATGCACTGGAAATGCGCAGTTTGCGGATATCTTCATCCAGAGGCCGAAGCGCCCGCACGTTGCCCGGTATGCGGCGCACCGGTTGGTCGCTTTTCCGCCATTGATCCTACCATCGCGATCGCCGCGGGCGATCGCGCCACGGATGCCCCGGCCGGATCCGAATCCAAAAAAAGCATCGCCCCGGCATCGGTCAATCTTCAATGGCGCTGCACGGTTTGCGGCTATATACACACCGGTCCTGAGCCACCCGAAGTTTGTCCCGTTTGCGGGGCGGATCGTAGCAAATTCGTCCAGGTGACGGAAAAGAAGGACTCTCCGGTCTCACCGGTTACGCCTCCGGTTTCAAAACTTGGCAAACGGCCTTCATCCGATCCATCGGATGAAGCCAAACCTAAAACGGCGACCACCGGCAACCAGTGGCGGTGTTCGGTCTGCAGCCATATCCATGACGGCGATTTTCCCCCCGACGCCTGTCCGGTTTGTGGTTCGCCCCGGGAAAAATTCAAAGCCTCCAACATAAAGAAAAAGGTCATGCCCGCGGCCCCGTCCGCTCCGTCATGGGTACCGCAAAAATACGCCGACGCCTATTCGAAGCTGAGCCAGGTCCTTTCCCGATACCACGCCCATCCCATTGCGGTGCACCTGCCAAACGGTGTCGCACCGATAGCCACCCTCTTTCTCATTTTGGCTCTTCTGACCCACAGCCAAAGCCTCGAACGCGCCGCCTTTTACAACATGATCGTTGTGATGCTCGCCATGCCGGTGGTTCTTTTCACCGGGTATCTCGATTGGAAAGGGCGTTACGGTGGACGCATGAGCCGTGTTTTCCGGACCAAGATCATCTGTGGAATCATCGTTACCGTCTTGGCGGTGATTCTGGTTTTCTGGCGAATGCTCGATCCGGCCGTCGCTTTTTCAGGAGCCGGCGTTCGAACCCTTTATCTTTTCGCCTACCTCGCACTCGTTGCCGCCGGTGGGGTGGCGGGCTTCAATGGTGGAAAACTGGTCTTTCCTAAAAAATAAATAAGATGGGCGCAGTTAAGCGCCCATTTTCACGACACTACGGTTTTAAGCCAAATAACCAGCTGATATAACTAATTTTTTAGTCGATCGCCCCAAGCGCACCACAGGCAGCGATCACCATCGGATCCATAGCGGGAGATTCGTTGCGCCGATCGTCTCGTATTGCCCGAATAACGGCGATTTTCGCCTACCCGTCGAATTTTTCCCCGGCCCGGAACGAATTTGCTCTGAGTTCGGTCATGATCCTTCCCGGTCGGACGCGCGTTCGGGAACCGGGGCCTCCGGCAGAGGATCTTCCGATGAATTGCTGACAAAACCCTCCCGGACCAACAGATCCCGGTACCATACGGAAAATTCATACATTCCGGTATACCGGTCATCGTCATTGATGATCCCGTGACAAATTTCGAGCACGCCCTGACCGTAGGCATTGGAATAATCCGTCTGGGGTCTGGTTTGTAAAAATACGCGCACAAGCATCTGGGTGGTCCGCTTGGTCCGGTCCCGACGGATATCGATTGGCTCCTTGGGCTCCATAAACGGGTCCCATTTCTCATACCCGCGCTTCAAAATCTGTCTCTGGCCCCGTGCACCCATGGCATCGAAAATCGCCCGTTTTCGACGATCGATCTCTTCCTTGGAAAAACTATCCATTTTCAGAACCTTCCCCGTCCGCATCGACAAACCCGAAATAGCGATCGTCGAATTCCGAAAGCAATGCTGTGGAAAGCGGCATCAGCGCCCCGGCGAGGTGATCGAAACGGGCCTCCATGTCACGAATCAGGGCTTCCGACAAGTCAAAGAGTCGGCTCTGGATTTCATCGAGATTCACCGTCGAATAAGGCTCGCCTTCCTTGAAAAAAGAGAGGCCGCAGGTGTGGCCTTTCCCGCCAATGGCCGTTGGAATCCCATACAATCGGCAAGTGATGGGTCGATATGGGTATAAATCGCACGTTTGATGATCATTCAACAACGGGCACCGCACACGCTCCCGAGCCATGGTCTCCAGAATTTCCCGGTCCCCGACCCCGGCGGCGGCGAGCTTTCCCGCTTGCCGCTTGATACGGTAAATTTGACGATCGGCGACATTGGCGCGTTCCAGACCTGCCTCCGCTGTGTTGTCCGGGTATTGTCTGCGAAATCGATCCCCGATGTACAAAGCCTCGATCAAGGTCAGATCAAACAGGGCGTGGCAGCATTCCTCGCAGCCCTTTTTGCATTGAACGCAACCCGGATACATGGCGTCCACCTTCGCAAACACCTGATCGGCAAGCGCTGCCAAGGCCTCGTATTTTTTAAAATACGGCTCAAAATCAAAATCCATTTTCTATTCCTTTTCACTCGCGGGAGACAATTTACGAGACACCACGCCATCCGCCCATACCATAACCTCCCTTCGGAAAAAACCAAAGACATTGTTTCACGTGGAACAACCGGATGACGATGGGCTCCTATTTGCCGACACAAAAGCGCTCAAAGATACGATCAAGCACATCGGTGCTGGGGTTGATGCCAACCACGGCGTTCAGGCGATCGATGGCCTCTTTGAGATCGATCGCGATGATTTCGGCCGGCTGACCCGATCGGATGCCGTTCATCACCGAGACAATCGAACGCTCGGCTGCGCAAAGCTCGTTTCGTTGACGCAGACTGGTGATCCCGTCTGCGGCGGATTTCCAGGAATCGTCCAACCGGAGACGATGCGCAACGGCCGCTTCAAGCGACGCGATCCCCTCTCCGGTTTTGGCGGAAATGTAAATGACCGGAGACGGAAGAGTTCCGGCCTGCGCCGACAGGCGATCCCGCTTGGGTACCAGATCGACCTTGTTGACAAGGCACAAGATACCGGCGTTTTCGAGCCCGGAGAGCAATGCCGGTGCAAAGGAAAAATCGTCGGTACTGCCATCGAAAAGACAGAGCACGAGATCGGCGCTGCGGCAAGCGCGCCTGGTGTTTTCAATGCCAAGCCGCTCGATGGGATCGGTTGTTTCGCGAAGCCCGGCGGTGTCGATAAGCGCAATGGGGACCCCCCCAATTTGAACCTCGTCTTCGATCACATCCCGGGTGGTTCCGGGAATATCGGTGACAATGACCCGGTCCTTTTTTAGGAGCCGGTTCATCAGGCTCGATTTGCCAACATTTGGCGGACCGACAATTCCGATCCGCCTACCTTCTTTGAGCACCTGCGTGCGTTCATAGTCGGCAAGCAACTCCCGAAGAGGGAGGTAAACGTCCCGCTCAAGGGCTTCGATATCGAAAAGGATTTCGGAGGGGACATCCATTTCATCGGGAAAATCGATGGCGGCGGCCACTTTCAAGCCGAGATCCTCGAGATAAGCCCGAAGGCCTTGAATCCGGAGCTCCAAATGCCCGTCAATTTGTCGAGCGGCTTGTTTCAAGGCTGCTTGGGTCTTGGCGTGAATGATATCGGCGATGGCCTCGGCCCGGGTGAGGTCGATACGACCGTTCAAAAAAGCGCGTAACGTGAATTCGCCGGGACGGGCATTCCGGGCACCATGGGCAAGGCTGAGGGCGAGAATGGTCTGCAAAACAACGGGACCGCCATGAGCGTTGACTTCAACGACATCTTCCCCGGTATAGGTGGCCGGCCCCCTCATGAACGATACCAAGACTTCATCGATAAGATCGCCGGTGGCGGGATCCAGGATCCGTCCGTAGACGATCCGATTGCCGTGACGTGGCGGAACGGGTTTGCCGTTGGGCCGTTGAAAAAAGCGCCGGCTGATATCAAAGGCGAAAGGGCCCGAGATCTTGACGATGCCGATGGCGCCGAATCCGGGCGCAGTGGCAATGGCAACGATGGTGTCGTGGTCCATGGAATGTGGCTGGATGATCGAAAAATTTCTGGGGCCGGGCCGGTCGGCGATCTTTCAAGAAGATCGGCCGCTTCGTTTGCCGTAGCCCTCGGTGACCCGGCGCCGGTTCGAATATACTTTTGGAAAAATGACAAGTTTTCGCATGTATCCGTCGCCGATGCTTTGCGTGCGCACGCCTTCATCATCTTTGAGGCTCAGATGAATAACCCGTCGGTCGTGGGCGTTAAGCTGCCCGAGTGTTGTCGGTCGACCTTTGCGCTTGGCTCGCTCCGCCATCCGGGCCGCGAGTTTCTGCAAATTTTTACGCCGCGAGGTCAAATATCCTTGGATATCGACCAGAACACGGACCCTCGAATTGCTTTGCCGGTTAGCAATTTTATCGATGATGTACTGAATGGCTTCGATGGTCTGTCCCCGCTTTCCGTTGAGCATCCCGGTGTTGCCTCCGGTGACGTCAAACATAAGGCGCCCGTTTTCAACCCGGGATTGAATCGTACAATCATCGGTGATGCCGTCGACGATCCGTTGCAGGGCGGTCTCCGCCCGCTGCCGGG
>JBJKPT010000022.1:0-5429 GCA_046706045.1 Desulfobacterales bacterium | reverse complement strand
CTGTTCCTTTATGCGTATTTTGTGACGAGCCGGGAGGAACTGCGCAAGGATCTCGGCAAGAACATCAAGGCCGGCATCTGGCTGGTGTTTTATATGATCTTCCTGCTGGCCATTTCCTACGCCGGATCCAATAAATTCGGCGGCGCGAACCTGATCAAGTATCCCATGGACCTGGTCGTGGTCGTGATTGGATCCCTGTGCTTTTTCTACTGGGGCAACGCCTCGGCCTTTCTGACCCCTGACCTGGAAGCGGCTTTGAGCTCCCAGGAAAAGAGCGAAGAATTCCTGGCGGCGGAACTCAACGAGAATCCGAGCGTGTAGTGCCAATCGCGTTCAAGACGGGATTACGAACCGGGAGGGTTTCAGTGCCCTCCCGGTTCGAAACGAGGCCGCCGCAGGGTTTTGGCCGGGCCGCCTCAATCGATCCGATCGGAAACTCGGCGGAATCCAACAACGAATCAAAGGCAAAAAGATTTCCCCTCCCTCCGGTTTGTCTCACGCCACGGCTTCGTTGCCCGATTACATCGGGCCGCCAGCCCAGATCCGGTTGGTCGGGGGCAATACCGGCTCCGGAACGGCGATGTCGATGGTGTCCGCGCTCTTAAACACGACCCGCGAGAACCGGTACACGGTGTAGTACAAACCCACCTTTTTCCCATTCGGATCGATGAGGTAGGCGCCGTTCGGCATGATGTTGTACTGGACCCAGGGAACCAGCCACAAGCAGACTTTTCCGGCTTATGCTTCCGCATGGGGTTGCCTCTTTTTTGACGTTAAGGCCCGGGCGGGCCCGATCTGAGGGAAAATGCCATTTTGGTCAGGCGTTAGCATGACGACACTTTCCGCGGAGTTAAAGATACGGGCCGTCAAGACGCCGGAGTCTCCATCCGTGGCCCCTGGAGTCATCGACTTTTCATCCCGCGCTCAAAGCCGATACCTGCGCAAGAGCGAGCGAAAGCCTTCGATCTGCGGGCAAAATGATCCAAAATCCAATTAAAACCGGGACCACCTGCCGGCTCTCTATCGGCACCAGCGGCTACTCGTTTCCGGAGTGGATCGAGGCCGGCTTCTATCCGCCGGGGACGCCCGAAAAGGATATGCTTGCGTCTTATGCCCAGCGATTTGGCGCCATCGAACTCAATTACACCTGGTATCAGATGCCCAAGGCCGAGGCCTTGACGCGGATGCTTTCCAGGGTCCGGGATGGTTTCATGTTCGCTGCAAAGCTGACCCGCACCATGACCCACGAAGTCGACCCGGCCGGATGGCGCAAACAGGTCGAACGGTACCGGCACGGCATTGCACCGCTCGTGATCGGAAAACGGCTCCTCGCGATTCTGGTACAGCTGGGGCCTGCGTTCACGAGAACCCGGGAAAACCGCCTCTACCTCGCCCATCTCCTCGACGAACTGGGAGGACTCCCCTTGGCCGTGGAATTCCGAGACGATTCCTGGGCCGAGGACAGGGTGTTTTACGAGCTTGAAAACCGTCGGGTCACGTTGGTCGCCGTGGACGCGCCGGAACTGCCCCATCTATTTCCAACCCGGGCGATCGTTACCAACCCGGAGCTGTTTTACGTCCGCTTCCATGGGCGAAACGCATTGGGATGGCGGTCCGGCACCATGCAAAAGCAGTTCGATTACGATTACAGCCATGAGGAGCTCCGGCCGTGGAGCGAGCAGCGGATCCCGCAAATGGCCGAACAGGCGCTAACCGGCGCGATCTTTTTCAACAACCACGTCCGCGGCCAGGCCCCCCGGAACGCCCTTTTGCTGGCCGAGCAACTGGCGGGTCAAGGATTTTCAACGAAATCCTGATCAAAGACGTGCGATTGCCGCATCCCCGGTACCTGCCGCCGATCCGGCATCCGGGTGGTTCCCAATGGGTTCGATCCCTTGCCATGAATCGGTGCACGAAGGTTTAAAGAAGCCGGTCGACGCGATCCATCACCGCGGCGGCAAGGGGGGCGCCGGGCCCAATGGCGGCGTTTCAATGGATGGGGAGGAAACGATGAAAGCACTTTTTATCCTATCCACCCATGATGCCGAAACTATTTGAAACAACAGGCAACCGGCGCAACCCTGCCATCCATGGCCGATGTGGATAAACCCCGCGTTGACAATCGGGTCGTCTCCAACTATCCTCGGTTCGGTTTTTTGACCTGCTCCGTCAGGATCCAAACGGGGACGGTTCCCAAGGGTTGAAATTGCACAGGTGCCAGCGGCGGGCGAAGGCCTTATGAACGTTACGTTGAGACCGGTCGGACTGCTTAAATCGTACTGCCAGGAGTTCCTCGACGATCAGGGGCGGATCGAGCTGGCGGGGCGCGAAGGGCAGACCCTGGCGAGGGTCTGCCGGGACATCGGTCTTCCCGAAGGTCTGGTCTCCCTCTTCATCGTCAACGGACACCCCCAATCCGATTCCTACCGTCTTCAACTCGGCGACGAGGTCAAATGCGTGGCCCTTGTCGGAGGCGGATAACCGCAATCCCGCCAATTTGAGATTCAAGGGAGGACCGGCCATGACGTTCGGAGTCACCGGGAAAATTCTGAGGATCGATCTCAGCGCTCGGCAACACCGGGTCGAGGAGCCCGATGCCATCTTTTACCGGACCTATTTCGGCGGAAGCGCACTGGCGTGCCATTATCTTCTCAAGGAGCGGGGGAAGATCGAAGATCCCCTCGGTCCGGAAAACCTGCTGATCTTTGCGGCGAGTCCGCTGGTGGGCAGCGGCATCCCGGGCGCGAACCGCTATTCCGTGGCGGCCATCTCCCCGTTGACCGGGGTCTACGGGGAGGGGGAGGCCGGCGGGTGGTGGTCCCCGGAGCTCAAGCGCGCGGGGTTCGACGCCGTCCTGGTGGAAGGCCGTGCCGATCGTCCGGTCTACCTCTGGATCCGCGACAAGGCGGTGGAAATCCGGGACGCCGGGCCGTTGTGGGGCAAGGACATCGGCGAAACCCAGAAGATCATCGAAGAAGAGACCGGTGACGCCCGCGTGCGCGTGGCCGCGATCGGCGCGGGCGGGGAAAACCAGGTACGCTTCGCCTGTGTCGTCAACGCCTTGAAGCACACCAACGGGCGCGGGGGCATGGGCGCGGTCATGGGGTCAAAGAACCTCAAGGCCATCGCCGTTCGCGGCAGCCGGCCGATTCCATTCAAGGACAAGGCCGCCCTGAAGCAGATGATCGAGTGGTACGCGGACAACTTCATGGACCACCCCATCGAGCGGCTTCTGCACGACGGCGGAACCATCGGCTGGGACGTGACCGAGCTGGACGAGGCGGGCATCCTGCCGACCCGAAATTTTCACAGCGGCAGCTTCGAGAAGGCGGAAGACATCTGCGGCAACACGTTCCACGAAAAGTACTTCACCGGGGCGGGCGGCTGCCAGGCCTGCGTCGTGCGATGCAAGCGCGTCGCGCGCTCCGACGGCCCCTGGAAGGTCGATCCCGCCTACGGCGGCCCGGAATACGAGACCGTGGCCGCCTTCGGCTCGCTCTGCGGGATTTCCGACCTGGAGGCGGTGTGCAAGGCGCACCAGCTCTGCAACATGTACACCCTGGATTCGATCTCCACCGGGGCGACCGTCGCCTTTGCCATGGAGTGCTTTGAAAACGGTCTTCTGACCCGCCGGGACACGGACGGCCTGGACCTGCGCTACGGCAACGCGAAGGCCATGATCGACTGCGTCCACAAGATCGCCCGGCGCGAGGGGGTCGGCGACCTTCTGGCCGAAGGTTCGCTGCGGGCGGCACGCCAAATCGGCGGGGGAGCCGAGGCCTTTGCCATGCAGGTCAAGGGCCAGGAACTGGCGATGCACGAGCCGCGCGGCAAGGGGAGCCTCGCGCTCGCCTATGCGCTTTCCTCCACCGGCGCCAACCACACCGAAGGCCCCCACGACTATCTCTTCCAGGCCGGGGCGCTCGGGGAAGGGGATTTGGCCGAGATCGGCCTCCTCACACCGACCCCGGCCGTCGAACTCAACGCGGACAAGGTCCGCCAGTTCACCTACATGCAGTACACCTGGAACCTGTTCAACACCCTGGGGCTTTGCATCTTCACTGCCGGTCCCGGCAAGCTCATGAAAATGCATCAGGTGGCCGATGCGGTCGCGGCGGCGACCGGCTGGGACACGCGGTTGTGGGAGATCATGAAGCTCGGGGAGCGAACGGTCACCCTCAAGCGCTGCGTCTCGGTGCGGCAGGGGGTTTCGCGCAGGGACGACCGGCTTCCGGACCGGTTTTTCGAACCCCTCGAGGGCGGCCTGCTCAAGGGCCGCGCCCTGGATCGGGCCGAATTTGAAAGGTCGCTGGATCTCTACTACGACATGCACGGCTGGGATCTCAACGGCATCCCGACCCCCGGCAAACTGGTGGAGCTGGGAATCGGGTGGGTCGATCTCGAGCGCACCCCATAACCCCTTGAACGCCGGTTCGAAAGAAGCGTTCCAGCAGCGGAAGGCAGATAAAGCCATATGACGGACGACGCCGAAATAACCCTCATGCGGGGCAACGAGGCGGTCGGCGCCGGTGCGATCCGGGCCGGTTGCCGTTTTTTCTTCGGATACCCGATCACCCCGCAAAACGAACTCTTCGAGTACATGGCCCAGCACCTGCCCCGCGCGGGGGGCACCTTCCTGCAAAGCGAAAGCGAGCTGGCCGGCATCAACATGCTCTTCGGCGCGGCCGCGGCCGGTGAGCGCTGCATGACGTCGTCTTCCGGCCCGGGCTTCACCCTTCTGGGAGAGGGGCTTACGTTGCTTGCGGCCGCTCGGCTCCCCGCCGTGGTGGTGTGCGTATCCAGGGCCGGCCCCGGTCTCGGGCGGATCGCCTCGTCCCAGGCGGATTATCGCCTGGCGACCCGCGGCGGAGGGCACGGGGACTACCGGGCCCTCGTCTTCGGGCCGGCCGGCGGCCAGGAACTCTTCGAGCTGACCCACCGGGCGTTCGCGCTTGCGGACGCCTACCGCAACCCGGTGATCATTCTCTCGGATGCCATCCTCGGTCAGATGATGGAGCCGGTGGACACGTCCGGCATTGCGCAACAGAGCCCTCCGGTCTAGGACTGGGCCGTCCGGGGCAAGGGGGATCGGCCGCGGAAGGTCATCAAGGCGGCGCCCCACACCGACGACGAGCTGATCGCCTGGAACCGGGAGCTTACGGCAACGTATGCGCGCGTGACCGAGCGCGAGCAGCGCTACGAGGCCATCTTTCTGGAGGACGCCCGTATCGCGGTGGTGGCCTTCGGCAGCTCGGCGCGCATTGCGCTCGATGCCGTGCAGCGTGCCCGCCGGGAGGGGATGCCGGTCGGCCTCTTCCGGCCCATCTCCCTCTATCCCTATCCGGCGGAGGCCCTCCGGGCCGCGGTGCGCGCGGGGGTCCGGGAGCTGCTCGTGGTGGAAGCCAACAACGGCCAGATGGTCGAGGACG
>JBJKPT010000021.1:0-4787 GCA_046706045.1 Desulfobacterales bacterium | reverse complement strand
GCAAGGGCAGCGGTGCGCTGAAGCGCCGGGTGCTCGCCATCCTCGACCGGCACCCCCTGGTCGAGGCCCATCGTCCGGCGCCGCTTTCGGCCGGCGGATGGGGCGCGACCCTGGTGGAACTCAAGCGCTCGGGCACGCGGGCATCCCCTTAGTGGTCCTGGGCATAACACGGTGACGCACCGAGATGGTCGAGGCGCCTGGGGCGCAAGGCGCGAGAAGCGAGAATACCAGGCGTATTTGAGCGACGAGCAACGCTGCGGCCCTGGATGAATCGGCCATCGAATGCCATTGTCATTATGCCCATGACCACTTAGTGTCCATCCCCAAATGGCCCTTTTACGCGATTTCTGCGTTGGCCGTTCGATTGGAACCCTCGAAATAGCCACGCTATTCCTCCGGTTCAAACCATCCGCCCGCCTCGAACTCACCCAAAATTGCCGATCCTGGGATGAACACCGGTGATCCTTGGCGCATTGTGAGCGCCCGGACGTCACCGGTCGCATCCGCGATCGGGCCGCCCATCGGCCAGCCGATCGAGGATTTCTTCCCGTGTATACGAACGCCCCGTGCCGATGCCGGGGCATTCCCGGCACACGGCGGCCCAGCGCCTGGGGTTTCGCAGGTTCTCCACCCAAAAGGGCCAGGTGCGGCACTGCGTCGGCCGGACCGGGTAGATCCGGCAACCCTTCTCGTAGAAATGGCACCGGCCGTCGGGGCGTTCCCGGAGGCTCGGCCCCTGGACGGTGGCCACGACGTGATCCCGTTGGAACCCTTCGAGGGGCAGGCCGAGAAACGCGGCAATGCGGGCGATTTCCGTCGGATCGACGGAGATGATCCCGGGTTCTCCGGTGCAACAGGCACCGCAGCGCCGGCAGGAAAAGCGGATGCCGTCATCAAAAAAATAGCGGTGGGAATCGAATGTCACGGATCGCCGATCAGCCCCCATTGCCGGAAGCCCCGGGGCCGAGGATACGCACGATGACCGGCCGGTATTCCGATCGCCGGGCCAGGGCATTGGCCTTTAACCGCATCCCGGCCACTCCGGCCACCAGGGCCGCGACTCCCAGTGCCACGGCGGCCCCATTGGGGTCGATGCCATAGCGGATCCCGAGCCACTGGCCGATACCGGCGCCGGCCAGCATGGCCAAAATCGGAATCACGTACAAGAGAAACGTCGCCTTCAGCAGGGACCCGGTGTGCATGTGAATCATCACGCGGTCGCCGACTCCGGCCTGCACGGGATTGTCGACATTCACGCGCATGGTCTTGCCGCCGCCATCGGACATGCAGGAGCCCCGGGACGAGCACGACTCACAGGCACTGCTTCGCTGGGTCATCACCCAGGCCGTGCGCCCCGCGATATCGGTCACAATCCCGTATTCATTCGCCACGTGCGCTCCTTCGTGGTCCTGGGCATAAATGCGATGACGCACCGAGATGGCGAGGCCCCGGGGCCGCAAGGCGCGAGAAGCCAGAATACCCGGCGTATGTGAACGCCGCGCAACGATAGCGGCCCTGGATGGATCGGCCGTCGAATGCCATTGTCATGATGCCCATGACCACTTAGGAAATGGCATCGAAACGGCAGCGCTCGAAACAGGTCATGCACTTGATGCACTTTTCCTTGTCGATCCGGGCGACTTCCTTCTTTTTCCAGGCGATGGCCTCGGCCGGGCAGTCACGGAAGCAGGCGCCGCACTTGGTGCACAGATCCGGGTCCACGGCAAACTTGAGCAACGCCACGCAGCGCTTCGCCGGGCAGCGTTTTTCAAGGATATGGGCTTCGTACTCGTCCCGGAAATAGCGGAGGGTCGAAAGCACGGGATTCGGGGCCGTCTGACCCAGACCGCAGAGGGCGGTTTCCTTGATGGCGGCAGAAAGCTCCGTCAAGGTGTCGAGATCCTTCATTTCGCCCTTGCCCTCGGTGATCCGGATCAGGATTTCCAGCAACCGGCGGGTGCCTTCCCGGCACGGGGTGCATTTCCCGCAGGATTCATCCTGGATGAAATCCATGAAAAACCGCGCCATGTCCACCATGCAGGTCCGCTCGTCCATGACGATCGCCCCGCCGGAGCCCATGATGGCACCCAGTTTGACGATCGCCTCGTAGTCGATGGGGGTGTCCAGGTACGCTTCGGGCACGCATCCACCCGAGGGGCCGCCCAACTGCACCGCCTTGAATTTGCGCTTTTTCGGGATCCCGCCGCCCACATCGAAAATCAGGGTCCGCAGGGGAGTGCCCATGGGCACTTCCACCAGGCCCACGTTGCGGACATCGCCGGTCAGGGCAAACACCTTGGTCCCCTTGCTTCCCTCGGTTCCGATGGACGCGTACCAGGCCCCGCCGCGGATCATGATCTGGGGAACGTTTGCAAAGGTTTCCACGTTGTTCAGGATCGTCGGCTTTTCCCACAAGCCCTTGTGGGCCGGAAACGGCGGCCGGGGCCTCGGCATACCGCGCCGGCCCTCGATGGAGCGCATCAACGCGGTCTCTTCCCCGCAGACAAAGGCACCGGCTCCCTGGTAAATCTCGATATCGAAGCCAAAGCCCGAGCCGAGGATGTCCTCGCCCAGAAGCCCCAGTTCCTTGGCCTGGGCGATGGCGGCTTCCAGCCGCTTGATGGCCAGGGGGTATTCGGTCCGCGCGTAGATGTAGCCTTTCTTGGAATTGATGGCGCGGGCCGCGACGATCATCCCTTCCAGGACCGCGTGGGGATCGGACTCCAGGACGCAACGGTCCATGAACGCCCCGGGGTCGCCCTCATCGGCATTGCATAAGACGTATTTCACGTCGCCTTGGCTCTTCGAGGCAAAATCCCATTTCACGCCGGTGGGAAAACCGCCGCCGCCCCGTCCCCGGAGGCCGGACAGTTTCATTTCGTTGACGATGTCTTCCGGGGTCATCTCGAACAGGGCCTTGGCGGCGCCGAGATAGCCGTCCCGGGCGATGTATTCCTCTATTTTTTCCGCTTGGATGAGACCGCGGTTGCGCATGACCCGGAGTTCCTGTGCCCCGAAAAAGGGAACCTCCCGGATATGCGGGGTGGTCTCGGCCTCGGCGGGGGCCGGGCCGTGAAAATCCCGTTCGGATTGCTCCCAACCCCGGGCAAAAACCCACTCGGTCTGGACCCGGCCTTCGAGCACGTGCTCATTGAAGATGGTTTGGGCCTTTTCCGGGGTCACTTCCGAATACTTCACCGGCTCCTCGCCGAAACGCTCAACGGTAATCAACGGCTCGCGGTTGCAGATTCCCGCGCAGCCCGAGGTGGTCATGAGGATGCCGTCCCGTTTCGAGGCGGCCAGCGCATCCTCCAGCACCTTGGCGATTTTGTCGGCGCCGGATGAAATACCGCATGTTCCCATATGAACGGTGATCCGGGTTTTCCGATCCTTGGGATTCAACGAGGTAGATTGGATAACGCTTTCCTTGATGCGTTGCAAATCCTCTATTTTCAACCTCGGCATGAAATTTCTCCTTTTTGGCGATCCATGAGCGTCCGGTATTTTCGATTTCGGTCATCCTGAGAAGGCTTGGGCGTTGTCCGGCGGCCGGGCATCACCACGACCCGTCCAACCCCCGAATCCCGTTCATGTAGAGCCGACCGCACGCCACAAACAAAGAATAGTCGGTCAAGAGCAAAGGGATGTTGTAAGCCCTGGATAGTTCGATCATCTCTTTGGGCGGTTTTTTGCCGCGCACGATGACGACCGCGCCGACCTGAACGATCTTGGCCGTCTGAATCACGTGAGCCGTGGTCACCCCGGTGAGCAATGCGCACCCCGTGGCGACGGCGGCCAGCACATCGTCCATCAGATCGGCTGCGCCGCCGCTGTTGATGCTGTTCTCGAGTTGGTCTTCCCCCACCAAAACCTTGGCTTTAAGGATATCGCGGAGTTCGGCTATTTTCATAAAATGACATCCATCATGCGTTGCATGAAATCGTCCAGGTGTTGCGGTCACTCATACTGTTCAAGGGTTTCGAGGACCTTGTTGGCACTCATCCCGGCGTGGGTGTTTTCATCGACCACCATGACGGGGGCCAGGGCGCAAGCCCCAAGGCATCGAACGCTTTCCAGGGAAAAACGCCGATCCTCGGTGGTGCCGCCTTCTTTGATGCGGTATTGATTTTCGATTCGGCTCATCACCTCCTTGATCCCCTTGACGTAGCAGGCGGTGCCGAGGCAAAGCCGGATGGTGTGGCGGCCTTTGGGAACCATGGAAAACAGGGCGTAAAACGAGGCAACGCCGTAGACTTCACTGGCCGGCAGGTTCATGCCGGCGCTGATATAATCGATCAACGCCTGGGGCAGATAGCCGACCACGTTTTGCGACTCGCGCAACACCGTAATGATGGATCCCGGGATGGTGCGGTTGGCCTGGATAATCCGATCGATGCGCGTGTACATCTCTGGGGTGATATCCGGATGGTCGGGTCGTGCGGCTGCGATCATGCATCGTCTCCTTCATGTTGTGGCCTTCACCACCCGCCCGGGGCATGCCCGGAGGCGGGAGGCCGTCATCCGTCGCGGGGAAGGCCTTTCGGTATGAGATTCCAAAACGGGAACATCCCATAAAGCCGCCCGGAAGTCAATGCCAACATCCGAGGAAATTGCCTGTAAATCCGGCAGTTGGACCGAATCGTGCGGCCCCCGGCGGCCCTGCGGCGAGAGCTCGCGGGCCGGCATCGAACGCCGGCATCGCGGCCATGGTTCTTGTCCGGGCCGGCATTCCGAAAAGACCCTCCATAGGCGGCGCATCTTGACCTCAACCGGTCGAGCCTTTAAGA
>JBJKPT010000020.1:0-2567 GCA_046706045.1 Desulfobacterales bacterium | reverse complement strand
ACGATACTGAAATGGACGACGTAGACCCCGAGACGGGACCACCGGCCCCGTTCGGCAATGGCGTAACAGCCGTTCTCCGTCCGGGTCCAGCGAAGCACGCCGAACCGTTTGCCGGCCGTGGCGTCAACGGCCGATCGCAACGCATCGGGGGACTCCGGCCGATCGAGCGCCTGGAGCGCATTCATCCGCCGGAACCGATCCGGGTCCGACCGGCCGGCAGGCTTGCGAACGATTTTCCAGGTCTTGGGAAGCCGATCGATGGAGCAGACCACGATGTTGGCCGTCAAAAGCAGCAACAGAAACTCGAACCACCCGGAATGGTACATGTCGAAAATGCCCAGAATGTGCATGGCCCGGTAAGCCACGAGCCCGAAAGACTGGATGTACGTCATCGGGTCCTGATTCTGGGGAATGAAGGTGCCGAGGATGGATGTGCCCGCAAGCGTCAGCAGCAGCACCACCGTCAGCCGAACCGACGAAAAAAACGCCCAGATGCCGTTGTCCGTTTTCAGGACGACCTCCCCGGTGCCCATCCACGAATCGGCGAATTTGGGCGCGTGCAAAGGGACGACCGGTTGGAACCGTTGAAATAGCCGGCTATTTCCAGGATTTCAATCAAAGCGCCCAATGCAGAAAAACCCCCCAAAAGCGCCATTGGTGGATGGCATTTCCGATCATCCGCCCCCCCATCGCCATGGGCCAAGCCCCGGAGGAGGGCGATCCATTCA
The DNA here is from genome assembly GCA_046706045.1 of Desulfobacterales bacterium. GTDB lineage: Bacteria > Desulfobacterota > Desulfobacteria > Desulfobacterales > JBDRRP01 > JBJKPT01. The sequence continues at coordinate 1,839 of JBJKPT010000020.1, read as the reverse complement.
TGATGAAATCCATCCGCGTTCAAGTACCCATCCATCGGTACGCAATGCCGCGCACATTCAAAAGCCGATGATCAATGGGCACGATCCGGCATCGGGCCGCCTCGCATGCCGGAACCCGGTGCAGCCGGTATCCATAACAGAACCCACCGGCAGGGGCAACCCGATTCCACACGGTAACGGCGGCATCCACACCGGTGCGCCCGGTTGCCATCCGGTGCGAGGCGCATGCCCATCCGTTGAAATGTTTGGCCCGCCCACCAAACGACCAAAGCCGGGAAGGTTCACCGCCCCGGCTTCGGAAAACGCTCCTTACCGCCTCCCCCGCCATTTCCGTTTCCCCGAAAAATCTTTCCCGGACGCATCGATTCAAACGGCTCCTTCGGGTCCGGGTTCGAGTGAAGTGCTTTCACCCCGGGTAAGGGGCGGGCGGGGGAGTGTGAAAATATCGCGGGAAGAAGGCGGGAAGCGCCGCCGCATGACAGGACCAAGGAACAGTGCACTATTTGGAGAATCCCCACTGGATCCCCCAACGCCGGAATCGCATAAAAGGCGTTGGGGGGGGGGAGGCAATGCTCGCGGTGGGCACCGGAGGGCACAAAAAAAGTCTTTCGCCGATTTTGGAATTCATCGGTCGAAAGACTTTTTTCGCCATCAAGAGCCATTTAACATCCGCTCATGAACCTTGCCCGAAGGCGCGGATCAGGCCGGAATGTAGACCCCCCTGGTCTTGGTCTTGATCTTGCCGCGCTTGGAGAGTTTGTAAAGGGCGTTGCTCAGCTGACGCGCTTCGAGCTGAGAGACGTTTTTGAGTTCGGCAATACTTGCCCCCTCCGGATTCTTTTCAATGGCCGACAGAACGATATCCAGCACGGTGCCCTGCACGGCGGCGGCCTGCTTTTTGGCGGTGGTCTTCTTTACGGGGGCTTTCTTTACAACGGCTTTCTTTTTGGCCGGCGCTTTCCTTGCGACCGTTTTCTTTTTGGCGACGGCTTTCTTTGTCACCGTCCCCTTCTCCAGTTTTTCCAGTCGCTCGACTGCTTTGTCCACCTGCTTCCCGAGATCCTTGAGGGACTTGGTGACGGCCTTGAGCTGTTCTTTCAACTTCTTCATGGTCATTTCCTCCTGATGTTGGTCTGACGAATCGGATCTAAAGGGGGTGTCTAAAGTAAAGTAATATATATTGCCCGATTCACTTGTCAAACAATTTCTTTAATTTTTACGAGGAAATAGCCAAAGAGGACATTCGCCGACGGGAAAACACCCTGGAGGCATCACCGAAAACCGATTCTTCTTCTGTACGATCCGCTCCAAACGATCTCCAAATTTTGATGATACCGCGATCCGCCCGGTTACCGTCGGAAGAAAAAATACCAGATAAATGCCCCCAGGGCAGCACAGGCGATCAGCGCCGCCGCGTAGGCGCCCCACTCGAAGGGCTTTTCGGCGATTCCGAGGGAATTGACCCGTCCGACGCGTCTTCCGCAGTCGGTGCAGCGACTGTCGTCCACACGGAGATATTCACCGCAAAACGGACATTTTTTTATGCGATGCTCGGAACGACCGGGGGAGGACTTTTTGACCATGTTGGGTTCCTCACTTCTTCCCAGGTGATTTGGAACAATCCCTTAAAGCCAATGTCGGGCGACGGGGGCCTTGCGAACGCGGCGGCCGGGAACGCGGCCGCCGCGGACGTGTCAAAACCTGAATGAAGATTTGAAATTCTCCGAAACTTCGATCTTGCTCGTACTTTTAAGCCGATCGATGAGCGCTTGAAATACCTGCCGTTCCTTTTCGGCTTGGAGCCTTTGCCGGATCTCGTCCCTGACTTTTTCCAGTCCG
>JBJKPT010000019.1:0-3430 GCA_046706045.1 Desulfobacterales bacterium | reverse complement strand
CCAAGCCCGTTCCGATGTAGGCGGTGGGGCATTCACGCCCGCAGCTGCCTCCGGAGCTTATGGTTATGGCCGCCGTCAGAATCTGAAAGAACGGTATGTGGGAAGGGACCTGCGAGTCCTCTTTGACGGCATCAATCATGGAATCCGTGGCGCAGGGCGAGTCAAAGGTTATGCCGGCGCGATATTTTATAATTCCGACAATCAGGCCGCCAACGGCCGGAATGAGGCCCACCAGCCATGGATGGGGAAGAAAGCCCCGCAATAGCTGGACCGCTTCCATGGATTTTTCCAGGAGAAAGTAGAAGGCACTCGTCCCCAGCCCTCCCACCACGCCGACGGAGGTGGCCATGAGCAGGAGCTTCTTGGAATGTGACGAGGAATGTTTGAATTCGTTCAGGAAAAACGCCACGTCCTTGACCAAGGAATTTTCTTTCAACGTTTTCCGGAAATTGGATTTTTGGGGTTCGGCAGGCTCGGGCTCGGTCGTCTCCGCGGCGCCTTCGGTTCCGAGGTTGGAATTAGTGGAGTGGGCAGGATTGGTGTAACGACGATTGCTCATTGTCAGAGCCCTCTCATCTATTTTTAGCAGATGGGCTCCAAAAGGGGGTCCAACAGCATCAAGGATAAGGTTTTGTTTTTTAATAAAAAACTAACAACGGCGTCCTCAAGATACGATCACAACGCACCTCATTCACATCAGGGGGTGGGTCGATATCAGGCATGATCGGTTTAAGTCAAGAAAAAAATCCAAGAGGCAAGAGGAAATATTTTGAGATCTCTGACAGGAATTTACAAGAAGGGTGCCACGGAGGTCGCAAATCCGCTTCAGGGACGGATTTAGCTGTCAATTCGCCGTAAGGCCCACCGGCTTCCACTGAAAAAAACGGGGTCAGCCCCTCACATTTGACATTTTCCAGCCATCCACTGAAAGTCCCGCAGCCCGGCAGGCCCGCAATGCCGGTAACCGCCCTCATTCTCTCTTTTAAGCGCCAAAGATCATATGATTATTCAATCCATGGCCGGCAAGAAAGAGACCATCGCCGATCCCGCCCCAAAGGCCCTCTTTACGGTTGCACTATTTCAATTTTTGCTTGAAATGACGCTCTTTGTAATCGTCGCTGAGAAATCGACCGACAGTGATGAAAGGGAGTCGGGAGTCAAAAATACCAAGCTGTGCAAGGTAATGAAATTATAACCTTATAAACTGACGAATGCCCCCCGTGTGCTTTCATTCATTGGGTGAGCCAGACGGGGGCGAGGGTTAAAGGACCGGGCAAGCCGCTTCTATCGCTTGAGCAGATCGTCAAAATCCTTTTGGGCATTGTTGATATAAGCCGCGTCTGCCACCTGGATGAAGCACGGACGGGCAAGCGGTGGGGCTCCCGAATCCAGACGGCCGCCGTATGCGCTAAACGTGGCCTCCTTCTTTCCCCAGTCGGTCAGATCATCGGGCAGCTTTAGCAGGGTCGAAATAAAATCCATCTCGTTGCGATTCCAATGGTCGCCAAAATTGTCCCTGAAAAATTCTTTAAGTCCCTTCGGATCGGCATTCTTTCCCACGAATTGCCGCAGTCCGGAAAAAGAAACACCCCCAAGATAGGTGACGATCGGTGAGGCAATTTCCGTGACGATACCCAATGGATCGGCCTTTCCCACGTCAATTGCGATCTTTAGAAGGTCTATCCCGAATTCGGTTACGGACAAATCGTCCTCGGGCGAGAACTTATTGAATTTTTCATATACGTCGGCAGCTTTTTGCCGTTCGGCCATGTCCGTGCCACGCGAAAGCTCCCAGCATCGAGTCATCCATTTCCGGAAACTCCGCATCGCAGGACTGTTTCGGATCTTGAAAAGGGCGGGAACGAAATCGGAGCCTTTCCCGCTCTCGTGAAGTATTCGCGATACAAAAATCGGCGGAAGCCCCGGGAGCATCGGTGCCCCCTGGGCGACAAATACATTCAGCTTTTCCATTCGCTCGTTCACAATGGCGCGCAATCGTCGGCCCGGGACATCCGCCATGGTGTGTGTTGCCTGGGGAACGGCCACCCTTTCGCGCCGGAGCCCCAAGTATACATGCTCACCCGGAAACACCGGCTTGAATCTCTCGGCTCCGTATTGCTCCATCGCGTACTCGATGAAATACGCATCGAGGTACACCATTTCTTGGAGAATGGTCAGTTTATTCTTCGGAAACGCGCACTGGATGACAAATAACGGATGCTCCTGAAGATCCACCGGGTATAGCGTTTTTGTCAACCGTTCTTGAACGGCACCCGAATCTCCGTTGAACTGTTGCTCCGGAAAAAAAATCTCTGCCTCATCGAAGAGGCGTTTCCCGGCATCACCGGCTCCGTACCTGGCCTCCCGAGGCACGAAGTAGTTATCCCGGAGGTCGGCACAGCCGGTTAAGAAAATGCGTTCGTTGAATAGAACAACTTTGACGAAATTATCCAGGGCGCAAAGCATTTCCGCAGAGACCCATCTCCTGGTGTTTCGGCCCTCCTCGAGGACGCCGATGGCGACGGTGGCGTTCTCGTACGCATACCCGGAAATTACCGCGTCCAATGCATTCAAGGAGTCCATGCCACCTCCTTCAAATTGGCTTGAGAAGAGAAAGCCGATGTGTTTTGGCTCTTTTGAGGTCGCCTATTTCACCATGCTTCCCCTTATTTTCATCCGCTGGTTCCCGCCTCGCCGGCACTCGTAGGGAACCGGAACGATCGGACGGAAACGCCTTACCGTGCGGCCTTTGGCTACACCAGGGTCGCGCCTTTGGCCAGGCCAAGCGGGGCAAGCTCGCTTATCCGCTTCAGCGTTTCCGGCTCCAGACGAATCTCTGCTGCTTTTGCGTTCTCATCGATTCGCTCCGCACGACGGGTTCCCGGAATCGGAACAATGTCCTGTCCCTGATGAAGCAGCCACGCCAGCGCCAGCTGTGCGGGGGTGATGCCGAGTTCCTGCGCCACCTGCATCAAGGGCGCAAAGCGATCTCGATTCACCGACAGGTTGCCGCCGGCATAGCGTGGGTTGTTCCGGCGAAAGTCGTTTTTTTCGAGAGCACTTACGGTGCCCGTAAGAAAGCCGCTTCCGAGCGGAGACCAGCCCACCAACGCGATTCCCAGCTCGCGCAACGTCGGCAGAAGCGCTGTGTCCGCCTCGCGCCGCCACAAGGAATACTCGTATTGGACCGCGGTGAGCGGATGAATCTTGTGGGCGCGTCGGACCTGCTCGGCGGTCACGTTGCTCAACCCCAGATAGCGCACTTCTCCCCGGAGCACGGCGTCGGCCATTGCCCCCGCGGTCTCTTCAATCGGCGTATCCGGATCGGTGTAGTGCGCGTACCACAGATCGATCGCATCGACCCCCAAGCGCTTGAGGCTGGCCGCCAGCGCTTTTTTGGCATAGTCGGGTCGGGCGTTGATCTTGAGCG
>JBJKPT010000018.1:0-8313 GCA_046706045.1 Desulfobacterales bacterium | reverse complement strand
GGGGAAGGGATTGCCGGGGCAGGACACGATTTGCGCCGGAGCCGGTTTCGCAACCGACCGGTCAACGCGGAAAAGACGGTGCAAACGATGGAGGTGAATCCCCTGCCATGTGCCGTGTTGGCAGGTCTTTGATCCATACGGATCAAGTGGGTGCTTTTTGACTTCTTTAGGCTTTTCTGAACAAGCAGAACATGCTCACCGAAGCCAGCGAAAGCGCCCGATTGGAAAGTGTTGGGTCAAAGTACATCTTCCAATCACGAGCACGGCAGGGGATATGGGCCGGACCTCCACATGATGCAACCCGCGCGTTTGAAGATCAACAGGCTGTCGGATCCATCTTCGTGCAAACGATTCGATGAAAACGGTTCAAGCGCACCAGTGCTGCATCGCGTATCGGGAAATGCGCCATCCTGTTCAGGTCGGGGAAAACATCACTGGACACGGGTATTCAGTAGCCGTATGAGCCGATTCGTTCGTATCTGCAATTCGGTTTGCATTGCCGTGTAGCTTGATCTCAACTCATTGTATTCATTTGCAATGTTCAGGGCTGCCGAAATCAAAACCGCTGTTCTCGACATATTCTTAAGATCCTCCGGTTGCTGGGCTTCGGCCCGCTCAACGGCTTTGACCAGAGAATCGGCGACCGCCTCGGCCTGCTCCTTGGGAGCGTCCGATTTGAAACAATACGGCTTTCCAAACAGCTCTATGGTAACGATGTGATCCAATGACGACTGAAGACCCTTTCTGGACACAAATACAACCGTTCCCCGGTTCTTACAGATTGGCGGTTACCCCTAATTTGCTCAAAAGGCCGTCGACCCGCTTCCGGATCTGGTCTTTTTCGTCCAGGTACCGCTTTTCCGCTTCGCTTTTCTGCTGAAGCTCCTCTTCCAACCTTTCGATTACGCTTCGTAAATTGGCGTTTTCCGCCTCAAGCGACCGGCTTTGGCCGATCAAAGATTCCACTTTTTGTTCGATCTCTTCAAAATGCTGTAATATTAATTGGTTGTCCAATTTCTCACCTCAAGCTACCGAATTCATAATAGTCTCAGGCAGACCGGTTAGTCAAGCGGTTTTGCATGGATCGGGCCAATGGCCGACTCGGCCGCAGCAAGATCCCCAGGGGTATTGATACCGAGAATTTCTTTCGGGTCGTGATGGGGAAAAGCACCGATGCGCCACCCGCGTTGGTGCCCGATTCGCACCAGATCCGTAAGGTAGTATTCCCCCTGGGCGTTATCGGGACGCAAGGCCTTAAGGCCATCGGCAAGAGGAGCGATCCGCATGCAATAGACACCCGCATTGATGGTCCGTATCCGTTTCTGCTGCTGATCGGCGTCGGCCTCCTCGACGATTTCCACGACCGTTCCGGAGCCGTCGATCACCAGTCGTCCGTACCCCGCAGCCTCCGCCACATCCGTGGCAAGCAGGGTGATGTCGTTTTTTTGCCGATTGTGATAGGCGATCAGCTCGCGCAAAGTGGCGGCCTTAAGCAACGGAACGTCCCCGCACAAAATCAAAACATCGGTCACGTCGGGGTCCAGGTCGTCCATGGCGCAGGCGGCCGCGTGGCCCGTGCCGAGCTGGTCGCGCTGCTCGGAGAAACGCACCCGGAAATTCCCGGCGACCGCGTCGCGCACCCGGTCGGCCTGGTGACCCAGGACCACGAAGACCCGCTCGCCAACCACCTCGCACGCCACCTTGACCACGTGGTGAATCAACGGTTTTCCGGCCAGGACATGGAGGACTTTGGCCATGTCGGACTTCATGCGGGTGCCTTTGCCGGCAGCAAGGATGATGGCGGCAAATCGTGTTTTCATGAACCGCATTCTCCAAACCTGAAAAAAAGGGCAAACCAGCCATGCTGGTTTGCCCATCGATCCCGGATTGCGCCGCCGCCGGGGCTCCTGGCGAAGGCCGGTTCCAATGCGTTGCGATCCACCGGCCCAAACGATTCGCTCAGGAATGCCTCGTCTGCGCCAACCGCAACCGGAGCAGTGCCCGGTCCAGTGCGGCCTTGGCGCGCATGTAATCCACATTTTCCTTTTGCGATGCGAGGCGCTCCTCGGCCCGCTTCCGGGCGGCTTCGGCACGGGCGACATCGATATCCCGCCGCCGTTCGGCGGATTCGGCCAGAACGGTGACCTTGTTCGGAAGGGCCTCGGCAAATCCACCGCTGACGAAAACGTAACGTTCGGTGCCGCCGGGTTCCAGGTAGCGGACGCTGCCGGTTTTCAGGGTCGTCATAAACGGGGTATGCCCGATCAGCACGCCGAATTCGCCCTCGCTGCCAGGCGCGACGACCGTCTGGGCTTCCGCGTTCACCACTTCCTTTTCGGGCGTGACGACTTCGATTCGGATGGTACCTGCCATGATGTGTCCTTTGCGGATTAGGCTTGCGTCATTTCCTTCGCCGTTTCAATGACTTCTTCGATCCCGCCCTTCATGTAAAACGCCTGTTCCGGGATCGCGTCGTGCTTGCCTTCGACAATTTCCTTGAACGCGCGAACCGTGTCGGCGACTTTGACATACTTGCCGGGTTTGCCGGTGAAGGTCTCGGCAACGTGGAACGGCTGAGAAAGAAAGCGCTGAATCTTGCGGGCCCGCTGGACGGTGAGTTTGTCTTCCTCGGAAAGCTCCTCCATGCCGAGAATGGCGATGATGTCCTGGAGTTCCTTGTATTTCTGGAGCATCCGCTGGACGGTACGGGCGACATGGTAATGTTCCTCGCCGATGACCGATGGATCGAGAATCCGGGACGTGGAGTCGAGCGGATCCACCGCCGGATAAATCCCAAGCTCGGCGATCTGACGCGAGAGCACGACGGTGCCGTCCAAGTGGGCGAAGGTCGTGGCCGGTGCCGGGTCGGTCAAGTCGTCGGCCGGCACATAGACGCATTGTACGGCGGTAATGGATCCCTTGTCGGTAGAGGTGATCCGTTCCTGCAACCCACCCAGGTCGACGGCCAGCGTCGGTTGGTAGCCGCCTGCGGACGGCATCCGGCCCAACAACGCGGACACTTCGGAGCCGGCCTGGGTAAAACGGAAAATATTGTCGATGAAAATCAGCACGTCCTGACCTTCTTTGTCCCGGAAATATTCCGCGCAGGTCAAGGCGGAAAGCGCCACGCGGGCGCGTGCCCCAGGGGGTTCGGTCATCTGGCCGTAGACCAGCGCCGCTTTCGGCAAGACCCCGGACTCCTTCATTTCATGATAGAGGTCGTTTCCTTCGCGGGTTCGCTCCCCAACGCCGGCAAAGACCGAGATGCCGCCGTGCTGCATGGCGATGTTGTTGACCATTTCCATCATGATGACGGTCTTGCCGACGCCGGCGCCACCGAACATGCCCATCTTGCCGCCCCGGGGAAACGGCACCAGGAGGTCGATCACTTTAACACCGGTTTCCAGAACCTGAACCCGGGTGTCCTGCTCGACAAACGAGGGGGCCAGGCGATGGATCGGCATCATTTTTTCCTGGCTGACCGGTCCGAGACCGTCCACCGGACGTCCCACGACGTTGAGCACCCGCCCCAGGGACGCTTCACCGACCGGCATCATGATGGGGGATCCGGTATCGACGACCGGCATGCCGCGAACGAGCCCGTCGGTGACATCCATGGCGATGGTACGCACAACGTTGTCCCCCAAGTGTTGGGCGACCTCGACGACAAGGTTGCCTTCTTCGTCGTTGATGGTCGGGTTGGAAATCCTCAATGCCGTCAGGATATTGGGCAACCGGCCCGCCTCGAACTCGACGTCGACGACAGGCCCCATGACTTGAATGATTTTACCGATGTTCTCTGACATCCATTATCCTCCTGTACGCTGAAATGGCGATAAAATTGCTTCGGTTAGCCTTTAAGGGCCTCGGCGCCGCCGATGATGTCCATCAGTTCGGCCGTAATGGCGGCCTGTCGGGCCTTGTTGTACGTCAACGTGAGTTGCCCGATCATGTCGTTGCAGGCCTTGGTGGCGTTGTCCATGGCCATCATGCGCGCGGCATGTTCGCTGGTGGACGTTTCCAGCAAGGCGCTGTAGAGCTGAACATAGACGCTTCGCGGCAACAGGCTTCCGAGCAGTTCCGCGGGGGAAGGTTCACAGATGTGCTCGGCCATGTACGGGGCATCCGCGGCCGCCGCCTCTTCCACGGCGGCGATGGGTGGAATGGGCAGGATCTGCTGAATGAGCGGCTCCTGTCGGGCCATGCTGATAAACCGCGCGTAGACGATGTGCACTTCGTCGTAGCTGCCGTTCAAAAATCCGTTGACGAATTTCTGGCCGGCCGCGGAAGCCACATTGAATCCGAACCGGGCACCGACGACGCCGACGTGATGGTCAACGATTTCATGGTCTTCCCGTCGGCACCAATCCCGCCCCTTTTTCCCGAAATTGGTGAATGTGTAATGGCGGTCGTCCGCTTTGGAGATGAAGGTATCGGCCTTTTCGATGAGATTTAAATTGAAGCCGCCGCACAGCCCGCGATCCGAGGTGCACAAAACGACGTGGACGTTTTTCACTTCCTCTCTCGGCACCAGCAGCGGGCTGGCCTCGCTACCCGCCTTGGCGGCGAGGCTTCCCAACACCTCGGCGAATTTCGACGCGTACGGACGAAACGCGTCCATGGTCATCTGGGCACCGCGCAACCGGGAAGTGGCCACCATGTTCATGGCCTTGGTGATCTGCTTTGTTTTTTTAACGGCAGAGATCTTGAGTTTGATGTCTTTTAGTGTCGCCATTCGAATCAGCCCTTATCGCCGTTGCGTTTTTTGAAATTGCCCGGACGGAATCACTTGATGGTGTCTTTGAATTCCACGTTGTAAGCGGTCAGGGCGCTCTTGAGGCTGGCTTCGATCTCATCGGAAATCTTCTGTTCCTTGCGAAGCCCTTCAAATACCTGCGGATACCGTTCTTCGATGAACTTATGCAGTCCGGCTTCGTATTTTGCGACAACCTCCAGCGGGAATTCGTCCAGATAGCCCCGGGTGCCGGCGTAAAGGATGGTCACCTGCTTTTCCATGGACAGGGGCTGGTATTGGGGTTGCTTGAGAATTTCCACCAGGCGTTGCCCGCGGGTCAGCTGGCGCTGGGTGGCCTTGTCCAGATCGGAACCAAAGGCGGCAAACGCTTCCAGTTCGCGGAACTGGGCCATATCGAGCCGGAGGGTTCCGGCCACCTGCTTCATGGCCTTGACCTGGGCTGCGCCGCCGACACGGCTTACCGACAAGCCGACGTTGATGGCCGGCCGCACACCGGCGAAAAAAAGCCCCGGTTCCAGATAGATCTGGCCGTCGGTGATGGAAATCACGTTTGTCGGAATGTAGGCGGACACGTCACCGGCCTGGGTTTCGATGATCGGCAGGGCGGTAAGCGATCCGGCGCCGAGTTCATCGTTTAACTTGGCGGCACGTTCCAACAGGCGGGAGTGGTTGTAGAAAATGTCACCGGGATAGGCTTCGCGTCCGGGTGGGCGGCGCAGGAGCAGGGAAGCCTGCCGATAGGCGGGGGCCTGCTTGGACAAATCGTCGTAAATGATCAGGGCGTGCCTGCCGTTGTCGCGGAAGTATTCGCCCATGGCGCAACCGGCATACGGTGCGATGAACTGCTGCGTGGCCGGGTCGGAGGCGCAGGCGGCGATGACGGTGGTGTACTCCATGGCGCCGTGCTTCTCCAGGGTGGCCACCACCTGGGCGACCGTGGCCTTCTTCTGGCCGCAGGCGACATAAATGCAGTAGATGTCCGTATCTTTCTGGGCGAGGATGGCATCGACGGCGCACGCGGTCTTGCCGATCTGGCGGTCGCCGATGATGAGTTCCCGCTGGCCGCGACCGACGGGGGTCATGGCGTCCACGGCTTTCAAACCGGTATAGCACGGTTCGTGGACGCTCTTTCGGGCGATGACGCCGGGCGCCACCATTTCAACACGGCGGGTCTCCTTGGCATCGATGGGCCCCTTTCCGTCGATGGGCTCGCCGACGGCGTTGACCACGCGACCGAGCACCGCCTCGCCGACCGGTACCTGGGCGATGCGGCCCGTCCGCTTGACCATGTCGCCTTCTTTGATGCCGGTGTCCTCTCCCATCAGGGCGATACCGACGTTGTCTTCTTCGAGGTTCAGCACCAGGCCGAGGACGCCGCCAGGAAATTCCACCAGCTCGAGGGCCATGGCCTTTTCCAGACCGTACACGCGCGCAATCCCGTCACCGACCGACAGCACCACGCCGGTTTCGCTGAGCTCGACCTTTTTGCCGTAATCCGTAATCTGATCTTTGATGATCTGGCTGATTTCTTCGGCTCTCAGTTCCATTATGCGCTCTCACCCCTTTTTAAAGATTCTTTCATATTCATCAGTTGCGTTCTGATGCTTCCGTCCAGCACAAGGTCGCCAATACGGGTGATGATCCCGCCGATCAAACCGGGATCCTCTTTCACCTCAAGGGCGACATCCTTACCCGTCTTCTTGGACAGGGTCGCCCGGATCTTTTCAATGGTTTCGGGAGGCAATGCCGTTGCCGAAACCAGACTGGCCCGGGCGATGCCTTTGAGTTCATCGGCGAACTTCTGATAAAATTCGTTTATGTAAGACAAAAAACCGAATCTCCCCTTGTCGAACAGGAGCATCAGGAAAGCCGTCACCGTCTTCGATAATTCGAGCTTTCCGACAACCGTTTGCAACACCGATTTTCTACCGGCCGCATCGTACAGAGGATTGTTGATCACCTGGGCCAGCTCCGCGCGGCTTCCAACCATTGCGGCCACGCGGTCGAGCTCCTCGCGGTAGACATCGGCATTGCCGTCCTGCTTGCCGATCAGCAAAAGCGCCTTGGCATACCGCCGTGCTATCGCCAAATTTTTCACTCTGCCACCACCTTCGAAAGATAGTCATCAACCAAACGGGCCTGATCCTCCCCGGTTATCTTTCCCTGAATCAGGGCCTCCGCCTTTGCCATTGCTTTTTCCAGGACATCTTCCTTCAATTGCGTCTTGGCAGCCTGGAATTCATGGGCGATATTTTTCTTCGCCTGTTCTTCGAGCTTTGCGGCCGAGGCTTCGGCGGCGGCAAGAATCCGCACCTTGGCTTCCTCACCCTGTTTGATGTAATCGGCGACGATCCGCTTGGCCTCGGCTTCCAGCGTGGCGAGCTTCTTGCCGTATGTTGCCAGTTCGGCTTCGGCTTCCTTTTTCTTGGCCTCAAGGTCTTCGATCTGATCCCGGATGCTCTTGATGCGGTTATTGAGGGCCGAAGAGATCGGCTTCTTCAAAAAATACACGAGTCCCCCGGCCAGCACGATAAAATTGATCACCTTGTACCAATCGGTCTTGGCCATGTGCGACCCGAGTGCCTGTTCGCCCGCTTCGCCTTGCCCGCTACCGCTGGCAAGCGCCATCCCGGAAAAACATACGAAGAGAATCGCCACGAGGCCCGCCATGGCAACGGCCAGTCGTCGCTTCCGGCAGAACGCTGGAATCTTCATCAAATCGCCCTCCCCAGAATTTTTTCGCAAATAGCCTTGGCAAAGACATCGAGCTCGGCCGCAAGCGCCGCACGCACCGTGTCCACTTCAGCGGCAATCTGGGCCTTCGCCTGCGCCAGATCGGCCTGAGCTTTTTCGCTGATTCGACCGAGTATGTTTTTCTCTTCCTGGGCGGCGGCATCAAGCAACGCCTCTTTTTTCTTCATGCCCTCGGCTCTGGCCGATCGGATACCGGAAGTAAATGCGGCTTCTTTTTCACGGGCGTCATCCTTGCCGGTCTTGATGCCGTGCTCGAGTCCGTCTATTTTTTCTTTGCGCTGGATGAGGATCTTGCGGATGGGACGATAGAGAACGAGATTCAGAATCCATATGAGAAAAATGAAATTTACGATCTGTATGGTAAGCGATACCGCATCAATGTTGATCATCGGCGACCCTCCATAACCGAATTATCAATAATTCAAGCCTGTTGCCCCCTGGAAGAATGGACCTCCATCAAAAGCCCACGCGTCTATAGCATTTGCGCAATTCAGTTGTCAAAGGTTTTTTCCGGGCCGGTGCCCGGGTGAAGGGTCGTTGAGGTAGGGATAAATTCCTACAATTACAAATAGTTATAATATGCGTGCCCATCCGGGACCGGCCGGCAACCCTCCTGGTTCGGCCTTCTGCGGGATCGCGATCGGCAAAAACAGCCGAATCATGCGGATTGAACGCGGGCGGCCCGTGATGCTACTCGAAAAGAAACCGGCGCATGCTGATATTCAACAACAGCCCGATGCCGATGAAAACGGTCAGCACCGACGATCCCCCGTAGCTGACAAACGGTAACGTCACGCCGACCA
>JBJKPT010000017.1:0-2680 GCA_046706045.1 Desulfobacterales bacterium | reverse complement strand
ATTTTGGGATGGACACGAGGCAACGATCCGTCGATTGTTGGTATCCGAAAAAAGGCGAAATCCGTTCCAGTTTCATTCGGATGTCGTCTCGAAGGTAAAAAATATAGGAAAACACGCCGGTGCTGTCAATTTTTGTGTCCGGACGCGGCCCCGCGGCAGGGCCGGCCCCATGCGTTCACCCCGCGAAGACGTGGAAAACGATCCGAAACCGGGGGGCCCGAACATCGCTTCGCCGCACGAACAAAACAATTGACCGCCATGTCCCGGCAATCTATGCAACCCGACGAGAATGGCCCGACGGGACTCCGCAGGGGCGGCCCGGCCTGTCCGCCCTGGTTTCGGCCCCGTATGGGCGCCCCGCTTCCGGAGCTGCACCTCCGAAGGAAAGACGATATGCCCGAGCCCGGGGAAAATGACATACCGGTTTTGCGGCTGCCCGTGCGCACCCTCGTGGAACAGGTGCTGCACGCCGGCGACCTGCGCTTTGGGTTCAGTGGAAACGACCGCGGCCTTGAAGGGATCCGGCTGCACCAGAAAATCCAGAAGTCCCGCGGCGGGAACTATCAATCCGAAGTCGTGGTGCAATACCGCCACCCGACGCCGACCCTGATCGTAGCGCTTTCCGGCCGCATCGACGGGGTGGATCGTGGTGAAAATAACGTCACGGTGCTCGAAGAGATCAAGACCACCGCCCGGGATCCCGCCGAGCGGGCCGCAGAAAACGACGCCCTCCACTGGGGCCAACTCAACTGCTACGGGTTCATGTTTGCCGAGACGCATGGTATCGACCGCCTCGGCCTTCGGCTGACCTACATCCAGACCCATACCGAAGCCGCGGTGTCCGTCACCCGCGACGTCACACGCGCCGAACTTGCCGTCTTTTTCAGCGACCTGATCGCGGCATTTAAAGCCAGGGCCGACCGGCAAACCGCGTGGGTCCGGCACCGCAACGAATCGATCCGGGCCCTCTCCTTCCCATTTCCGGCGTTTCGGTCGGGCCAACGTGAAATGGCCGTCTACGTCTATGGCACCCTTCGAAACAACGGCCAGTTGCTGCTCCAGGCCCCCACGGGCATCGGAAAGACCATTGCCGCGATATTTCCGGCCGTAAAACTTTTCCCGGATCTGCGCACGCCGACGCTTTTTTACCTCACGGCCCGCACCACCGGCAGGCTCGCCGCCGAAACCGCCTTCGAGCGGTTGCGGGCCGCGGGCCTTTCCATAAAAACATTGAGCCTCACGGCAAAGGAGAAGATCTGCTTCAATCCAGGGAAGGAATGCCGACCCGATGCCTGCGCGTTTGCAGAAGGATTCTACGATCGCCTCGATGCCGCCGTGGCGGAAATCTTCGATCACGATGCCTTTACCCGGGAGGCGGTCACCGAAACCGCCCAACGTCACCGGATCTGCCCTTTCGAGTTCTCCCTGGAACTCTCCCTCGTGGCCGATGCCGTCATCGGCGATTACAATTACGCCTTTGACCCGCGGGTCTGCCTGCGCCGGTTTTTCGCGGAGCCCGCCGGCGATTATCTCTTTCTCGTCGACGAGGCGCACAACCTGGTGGACCGGTCCCGGGAGATGTTTTCCGCGACCCTGACCCGGCAGCCGTTCCTCGATCTCCGGCGCCAGGTCAAAAAACGACTCCCGGCCCTTTCCCGGCAGTTGGGAAAAATCGACACCTGGATGAAAGCGGCACGAAAGCGCTGTCTGGAAACAGAGGCCGGCGGGATCGTCGACCCCGAACCGCCGGCGGCGCTTTTCCCCTTGCTGGGCGGGTTTTGTCACCTGGCCCAATCGTGGCTTGAAAAAGACGCCCCCGCCGAGTTCCGGGAGTCCCTGGTCGATCGTTTTTTCGAAGCCAGCAATTTCTTGAGGGTCGCCGAGCAATACGGACCGGATTACGTGAGCATTTCCGAAGCCAACGGCACGGATTTGCGGCTGAAGCTTTTTTGCATGGACCCGTCCCGTCAGATGCGTGCCGCCCTCGAAGCCTCCCGGGCCGCCGTCTTTTTCAGCGCCACCCTCTCACCGCTGACCTATTTCCGGGAGATGTTCGGATGCGCGCAGACCGCCGTGGGAGCGTGCCTGCCCTCGCCGTTTCCGCCGGAACGTCTGGCGGTCCTCGTGGCCGACCGGGTCTCCACCTATTTCCGGGACCGGGACCTGACCGCCGCCGAGGTGGCGCGCCTGCTCGTTGAATTCGCCGGCGGCCGTCGCGGCAATTACCTTTTCTTCTTTCCCTCCTACGCCTACCTGGAAATGGTACGCGCCGTATTTCCGGAAACCGGCACCGATACCCGCATCGCCGTGCAGGTATCGGAAATGGACGATGCCGGCCGGGAGGCGTTTATCGATCAATTCCGCAGCGACAACCCCCACAGCCTCATCGGGTTTGCCGTCATGGGAGGGGTTTTCGGCGAAGGGATCGATCTCGTGGGCGACCGGCTCACCGGGGCCGCCATCGTCGGTGTGGGGCTTCCCGGCATCTCCCGGGAACAGGAGTGCATCCGGGGCCACTTCGACGCCCACCACGGATGCGGGTTCGAATTCGCCTATCGCTACCCGGGCATCAACCGGGTGCTCCAGGCCGCGGGACGTGTGATCCGCTCCTCCCGGGACCGGGGAGCGATCCTGCTGATCGACAAACGCTACGCCGGTCCGGCGTACCGCCCCCTGCTGC
>JBJKPT010000016.1:0-9094 GCA_046706045.1 Desulfobacterales bacterium | reverse complement strand
ATTCAAGCCTGTTGCCCCCTGGAAGAATGGACCTCCATCAAAAGCCCACGCGTCTATAGCATTTGCGCAATTCAGTTGTCAAAGGTTTTTTCCGGGCCGGTGCCCGGGTGGAGGGTCGTTGAGGTCGGGATAAATTCTTGCAATTACAAATAGTTATAATAGGCGAGCCAATCCGGGACCGGCCGGCAACCCTCCTGGTCTGGCCTTCTGCGGGATCGCGATCGGCAAAAACGGACGAATCATGCGGATTGAACGCGGGTTGCCCGGGATGCTACTCGAAAAGAAACCGGCGCATGCTGATATTCAACAACAGCCCGATGCCGATGAAAACGGTCAGCACCGACGATCCCCCGTAGCTGACAAACGGTAACGTCACGCCGACCACCGGCAACAACCCCATCACCATGCCGACGTTGATGAAGACTTCCCAAAAAATCAGCGAGGTGATGCCGACGGCCAGCAACGTGCCAAAGGGATCCCGGCAGCGCTGGGCAATGTTCAACCCCAAAAGAATCAAGATGAGAAAGGCAAAGAGCAGCAGGCCGCCGCCGACCAGCCCCCACTCCTCGGCCAGCACGGAAAAAATGAAGTCGGTGTGCTGCTCCGGCAAAAAGGCCAGGGCGTTTTGGGTCCCCTTTAAAAAACCCTTGCCGGTCAGCATGCCCGATCCGATGGCGATCTTGGACTGGATGATGTGATAACCGGCACCGAGGGGATCGCGATCCGGATTCAAAAACGTGAGAATCCGCTGCTGTTGATAATCCTTAAGGAAAAACCACCCAGCCACCGCCAGCGCGACGCAGGCGATAACGATGCAGATGAAGGTTCGCCGCTCAATTTTTGCAAACGCCGTCATCGATAAGGCAATGAGGGCAATCACCATCGCGGTCCCCAGATCCGGCTGCCGAACGATCAGGGCAAACGGGAGAATCGTCAGGATCATGGGTTTTACCAGCTCGCGCAGGGTGAACCCCCGGGGCGTGATAAGGCGCGCGTAGTGGCGCGCCAGGGCGATGATCACCGCAATCTTTGCCAATTCGGACGGTTGAATCGAGGCCATCCCCAGATCCAGCCATCGACGGGATCCGCCGGCCGCTTTTCCGAAAAGCAGCACCGCCACCAACATGAGAACGCACACCGCATAAATGCCGTAGGCCCACTGTTCCAGATGCTTGTAGCTGAACAGAAAACACCCGACCATCACCGCCATGCCGGCCGCGTACCAGACCAGTTGGCGCGTGAAGAGGGGACTCGGGCCGGCCGAGACACTGGAGGCGACCGCGCTGTAAAGCGTGATGAGCCCAAAGGCGCCGATGATCATTGACAGCGTCAGGAGTCCCCAGTCGAAACATTGGGCAAGCCGTCGATCAAACATCATGGTGTTTCTCTATCCTCCGCGCCGGGATCCATTCGTTGAGTCCGTCGGGGCCGCGCCTTCAGGCCGGGGGGCCGGAACGCGTCGCGGCGGAGGTCTCTGCCAACCAGGTGCGAATCATCGCCTGAACAACGGGAGCGGCCGCGCTGGCCCCGTGTTCGCCGTGCTCGATGATGACGGCCACGGCAATCTGCGGGTGATCCGACGGGGCATAGGCCACAAACCAAGCATGGTCCCAGTATTTGGGATTTTCCGGGGAGCTCTCCGCCTCGTCATCGGATGGGCGGCTGATCAACTGGGCGGTTCCGGTCTTGCCGCTCATGGACACATCGAGCAGCCGATGGCGATAAGCCGTTCCGTAAGGGGTGTTGACCGCGGCCCAAAGCCCCTTGCGCACCAAATCCAGGTTCGCCTGAGAGACCGGCAACCGGCCCATCATTTCCGGGGTCCCGCGCAAAAGCACCTTTCCACCCGCCGAGCGCACCGAATCGATGATGATCGGCCGAAATCGCTCCCCGCCGTTGGCGACCGCCGAAATCAGCACGACCATTTGAATCGGGGTCACCAGATCGTAACTCTGGCCGATGGCCACACTGAGCGTCTCACCGCCCTGCCAGGGCCGGCCGAACCGGTGCAACTTCCAGGCCGCCGTCGGCACCAAGCCGAAAGACTCGTGGTTTAGCCGGATGCCCGTGGGCGAGCCCAACCCGGCAGCCACGGCGTAAAAGGCCACCCGGTCCACACCCAGACGCTGGCCGACTTGATAGAAAAAGACATCACAGGACTGGGCCAGGGCACCCACCACGGTGAGATGGCCGTGGCCGGTCTTTTTCCAGCAGTGGTAGGTCCGGTTCCCGTAAACATAATAACCGGGGCAAAAAAGGGTGGTGTCAGCATCGATCACGCCTTCTTCCAACCCGGCCATGGCCGTCACGATCTTGAAGGTCGACGCCGGCGGGTACTCCCCGCTGATGACCTTGTTTTCCATGGGCCGATCCGGATCCGAACTCAAGACTTGCCATTGTTCCTGGGACATCCCGTTGACAAAGGCGTTCGGATCAAAATCAGGGCTGCTGGCCATGGCAAGAATCCGCCCGTTTTGAGGAACCATGGCCACGGCCGCGCCGACCTGCCCTTCCAACAACGCCTCGGTTTCCATCTGGAGCCGGTGGTCGATGGTGTGGTAGATATTGTTGCCCGGCAGGGCCGGCACGGTCTTTAGCACCTCTACCACCCGGCCGGTGGCGTCGACCTCCACCTGACGGCCGCCGTGTTCCCCGCGCAGATAGGATTCAAACGCCCGTTCCACCCCGGATCGGCCGATAAAATCGCCGGGCTGGGCACCGGGGTATTTCCCTGAACGCAGCTCCTGGGGGTTGATCTCACTGAGATAGCCGATGAGATGGGACGCCGAACGCTCATACACGTATTCGCGTCGGGGCTTGACGGTGACTTCGACCCCCGGCAGGTCAAACTTGTGAACCTCGACGACGGCGAGCATGTCCCGGCCGATATCGCTTCGCAGCAATATGGGTTTATAGGCCGGGTCGTCCCGATGCTCGCGGATCCGGTCCTTCAATTCCGCCAGGGGGATGCCGGTATCCTCCGCCAGACGGGAAAGGGTCTTTTTCAGCGGCCCGGCATCCTTTATCACAATGGAAAGGTCAAAGGACGGCCGGTTGTCGACCAGCAAGGTGCCGTTGCGATCGTAAATAAGTCCCCGGGGGGAATCGATGTCCTGAAGCCGGATCCGGTTGTTGACGGAAAGGCGGTAATACTTTTCGCCTTCAATGACCTGCAGGTAAGCGAGGCGCAAAAGCAACACCACGAAGGCGGCAACCACGTAAAAGACGATAACGCCCAGCCGTTGGCGGGACCAATCGCTGCCCACGGAGCGCAGGTAGCCATCCTCCGGCGGGCGGGGTTGCCTCTCGTCAACGGCGCGGGCAGGGATCAAAGGTCGTTGATCAGCCATCCCGTCTTGCCTGCCGCAGCGCGATCCACTGCTCCCAATGGCGGGTCAGCCAATCCATCCCCAGGAGCATCGGCGGACCGGTCACTGCGGCCCAGCCCATCTGAACCACCAGGACCCGGCCGCTACCCGGAGGGACGGCGAAGCTGGCGGTGCCCATGGCCCGAACCAGCCAACCCACGGCGTTTTCAAATGCCACGCCACAAACGACGACAAAGGGCAACAAGAGCCGATTGCGGACATGCAAAAAACCGACAAGACCGGTGACCAGGCCGAAAAGCCAAAAATAGGTCGTGCAATAAATCCCGAATGGACCACCGGAAAGCCCGTCCATGATAAGGGCGATGACGATGACCGCCACGATGGCCTCCCGAAGGGGGCGAAACAACCCCAGAAACAGCACCAGCGGTATCTGAAGGTCGTACATGAAGCGAAACACGGGAAAGAGCGGCAGCAGGACGGTCTGAAAGAGGGTAAGCACCAGCCAGAGAATCAAGTAAAACAGTAGATTCATTGGGTCGCCACCACCTTCGGGCGCTCCGGCTCGTTTCGAATGACCAGAACTTCCTCGAGCTTTTCAAAATTCACGAACGGGGTGACCGTCACGTCCTGAAATATTCCCGAATTGCGCCGAATCACCCCGGAGACGAAACCGATGCGCAGGCCCTTGGGAAAAACCCCGTCCATTCCCGAAGAAATCAATAAATCGCCAACGCGCACGTCCTCCTTTCGGAGCACGTATTTTAATGCGCATTGACCCATGGCCGTGCCGGTCACGACGCCCCGCGCCCGGGTCCGATCCACCAGTGCGTCCACGGCGTTGTTGGCGTCGATGATCAACAGCACTTTGGCGAAATAGCGACCCGCACCAATCACCTGACCGACAATGCCCTGGGGCACGACCACGGGCATCCCCTTTCGGACACCCTGCTTATAGCCCTTGTCGATGATCACCGTCTTAAACCAGGGCGAGGGGTCTTTGCCGACCACTTCGGCGGCCACCATTTCAAAACGAACGGCATCCTGAAAGTGAAGCAGTGCCCGCAACCGCCGATTCGACCGGCGCAGTTCCGCGCACTCGGCGCCGTGGGCCGTGGCCATATCCAGCTCGCGGCTCAATTGGTCATAACGCTCGGCGATGGAGACCAGCTGGAAATAATGCTGCCATGTCTCCCGAAGGAAGCGACAAGAGTTGGTCACCACCAATTGGAAGGGCGCGACGACACCGACGGCGAGCTGTCCGATGCCCTCGGACGGGAACCGGTGTCGGCTGCTGAGCGATAAAACGATCAAATTGATCGTCACCGCCACAAGAAGGCCGACGATCAGAACCGTTTTCCGAGAGAACATACGCGTCTACGTGATCGCCACCTGTCTGAGGATTTCGATGCTGTCGATGGCCTTGCCGGAACCCAGCGCGACGGTGGAAAGCGGGTCTTCGGTCACGGTGATGGGCAGGCCGCTTTCTTCCATCAGCAGTTTGTCCAGATTTTTCAGCAGCGCGCCGCCACCGGTCAACACGATCCCCCGGTCCACGATATCGGCGGCCAGTTCGGGCGGGGTCTGCTCGAGGGCGATCTTCACCGTCTCGACGATGGCGTCGATCTGTTCGGAGATGGCCACCCGGATCTCTTCGCTGTCGATGGCGAGAATTTTCGGTATGCCGGATACCAGATCCCGACCCTTGACCTCGATGGTTTCCAGATCCTGGGGGTCCGGATAGGCGTTTCCGATCGCGGTCTTGATGATTTCGGCCGTGCGCTCGCCGATCAAAAGGTTATATTTTCGCTTGATGTACTGCATGATCGCTTCGTCCATCTTGTCACCGGCCACCCGCAACGACCGGCTGTAGACGATGCCGGCAAGGGAAATGACGGCGACCTCCGTGGTGCCGCCGCCGATATCGACCACCATGTTGCAGGTCGGTTCGGTGATGGGCAGCCCCGCGCCGATGGCGGCGGCCATGGGCTCCTCGATGAGAAACACCTCCCGTGCCCCGGCGGACTCCGCCGATTCCCGAACGGCCCGTTTTTCCACCTGGGTGATGCCCGAGGGCACGGCGATGATGATCCGCGGTCGGACCAGTCGGCTGCGGTTGTGGACTTTGTTGATGAAATGGCGAAGCATCGCCTCGGTCACTTCGAAATCGGCAATTTCCCCGTCACGCATGGGGCGGATGGCCACGATGTTTCCGGGGGTGCGGCCGAGCATTTTCTTGGCTTCGGCGCCCACGGCCAGGACCCTGTTCTTGGTCCGATCCAGGCGTACGGCCACCACCGATGGTTCACTCAATACGATCCCTTTTCCTTTGACGTAGACGAGGGTGTTGGCCGTGCCCAGGTCGATCGCAAGGTCGTTGGAAAAAATGCCCAGCGCTTTATCAAAAAAATTCATGTTCGCTATCTCGCTTTCCAGCTCGCCCGATGCGTCGCGGAAGGTAAGCGCGAACCGGGTTGGGCGGTTCGCATCATGGTCCTGCGGGTGGAACCCCGCTATTTGATAGGCGATCCCTACTACAAAGGTCGTGACAACACAAGGCCAATCATCAACGCCTCGCAGCAGCCACGGGCATCGGAGCGCCTCACCGCGGCGGTGCCATGCCGAGTGCCGTCATCACCGCATCGTGCAACCGGGGACGAAATTCGCGGATGCGATCGTTGAAACGAAAGGGATGAACGCGGTTGGTCAGGAGCACCACGATCACCGATCGCATGGGATCGGCCCAAAAAGAGGTGCCCGTGTAGCCGAGGTGACCGATGCTTTCCCTGGAAAACCATCGACCGCTGCTCGATCCGGAAGAAGAGACCCCGTCAAAGCCCAGGGCCCGGCACTCTGCACCCGGTTCGCGACGAAAAAACCGAGCCACCGTCCGGCCATCGATGAACGATGCCGGGGACTGCTCAAGGGCGGCGCGCATCAACGCGGCGACCAGCCGATGGACGGCGCCGGCCGTACCGAAGAGGCCCGCATGACCGGCCACGCCGCCAAGGGCATGGGCGTTTTCATCGTCGACCTCGCCGACCAGCAGCCGCCGGCGCCAGGGGCAAAGCTGGGTGGCGGCGAACCGGCTGCGCTCGCCGGCGGGGGCGGCCGTTGCCGGTCGGAAAAACAGGGTGTCGATCCGCAAGGGATCGGCGATCCAACGTTGAAAGGACCGATCGAGTCCTTCGCCGGAAACGACCTCCGCCACCAGCTGAAGCAACAGAAACCCGAGATCGCTGTATTCGGTCCGGGTCCCCGGGGCGCGGACCAGCGGCTCGCGCATGAGCAGCCGCTGCAGCCCCTCACGGCGCCGATCCCGGGGCAGGCGGGACAAGGGGACGAACCAGGGGCGCCACGGCGCAAGCCCGGCGCGGTGACCGAGCAGTTGCGCGATGGTCACGCCGGCCGCGTCACACCCGGCAAAGAACGGCAATACCTCGCCGACGGATCGGTTCAGGTCCAGCCCCCCGTCGGCGACCAGGCGCATGATCACCGGGGTTGTCGCCAGCGGTTTCGTAAGGGAGGCAAGATCAAAGCAGGTGTCGAGGGTCATGGGCCGGCGGGCGAACCGGTCGGCCAGGCCATAGGCCCGGTGATGGCGAATCGTGTCCCCGACGGCCACCAGCAGGACCGCTCCGGCAAAAACGCCCTCGCCCAATGCCCGGGCCATCAGCCCATCAGCCAGCGGCAGTTCCATCGTCGGCATCGATCATCAAGCGCAGGCAGGCGGCCCCGGTGTCCAGTTCGCCCGTCGCGCCGATGGGAATCGTGTGGTTGATTTTCCCATGCCCCACCGGAAGGCCGGAAAGGACCGGGATCGGCAGACTGCCCAAGATATCGGAAAAAACGTCCCGCAGGAGGCCGGCGTCCCCGCAACCGTTGAATTCGCCCAGGGCGATGCCGGCCACGGCGTTGAAACAGCCCGCCAGCCGCATCTGGGTCAGCATCCGATCGATACGGTACGGGGCCTCGTTCACGTCTTCCAAAAAGAGCAGGCTCCCGTTCAGCCGGAGGGCGAACGGCGTTGCCAGCAGATGGCACAAGGTGGTGAGGTTTCCTCCGAACACCGTCCCCCGGGCCCGGCCCGGCCGAATGGGTTGGGCCTCCCGGGCCGTGATGCAAAGCGGGTACGGCCCGCTCAAGGCTTGTTGAAGGGAGCGGCCGGTAAGCTCATCGGCATCGGCAAGAGAGGTCACCACCGGTCCGTGAAAGGCGATCATCGCGGAACGCTGGGCGACGCAGTTGATCAGCGCCGTGGCGTCGCTGAATCCGATAAAGGGCTTGGGGTGTCGGGCGATGGTATCGAAGCCGATCCGTGGAAGAAGCCGCATGGCGCCGTAACCGCCTCGGGCGAAAATGATCGCATCGATTTCCGGATCAAGGAACGCATCCATCAGCACCTGCGCCCTCAGGGCATCGTCACCGGCAAAGTAGCGCTCGCGTCGATATATCCGCGGATGGATCGCGGGGTCGAAGCCAAGTTGCCGAAGCACCGCAATGCCTTGATCGAAGCGGTCCCGCTCGAAGACGCCGGACGGCGCGACAACGCCGATCCGGGCGCCGGGCCGCAGGGCCGCGAAGGATGTTGAAACCAACGGATTTTCATCCATGGAAAGCATACGGCCTCCGATCCTGGCGGCACATTAGCACAAATGGCCGATTTGAACAGTGCCCGTTACCGAACGGCCCTTTTGGGCGAATGCCGGGAATCGATTGGACTCGAAAAAAAAATTGACGCCTCCTGGATGAACACGATAAATCTTCAACTTGACATCCATCGATGCGGCTGGTACTAAATGCGCCTCGTGTCGGGGCGTAGCGCAGCCTGGTAGCGCACTTGAATGGGGTTCAAGGGGTCGGAGGTTCAAATCCTCTCGCCCCGACCAAAAACGGAAGAGCGCGCAGCCGCTTGTCGATACGATAAGCGGCTGTTTCGTTCGCACCCCGAGCAGGATAAACCGCCGGAAGTGGCGCCATCGCCGCGTGCCCGTCACCCACCCCCCGTGGGCGCGGGTCCCGGCATTCACCCCACCACCACGAGGCCGGTATGCCCAAATCCGTTCCGCCGATAACGCCGGACACCGCTCGGTTACGGGACGTCAACCAGGAAATCAGTGCCATCCTGGAGCACCTCCCGTTGACCGATTACCGCAGCGTTACCCGCCTGAACACCCTTCTCAACGAACAGGAAAAACTCCGCCGGATCCATGCCGGCAGCCTTCCCATGGCCGAGCGTACCTTTTTCGATAACGAGCGCCACCGCGCCCAACAACTGCGCATCCGGTATCGGGAAGCCCAGACGTCCGGAAGACTCCGCCGGGCCAAAGCCGATTGAACGATTGACGGTCGCGGTGGATGGGACCCCGGGGCGGAAGGACGGGGCGACTCCTTCAAAGACGGGGTGAAAATCGAATTATGTCCCGTCATTGCGATGGATTACGAAGCAATCCAGTGCCTTCCAGGCTACTTTGATCACCCCGGCCGGCCGCCACACGGCGCCATCTCCGTTGACATGTTGGTTGCATTCTCATATTGGATAGACAACTTGGCCGTTGGCGCCCAACGTCGTCGCGGGCAGGCCCGAATCAGCGAACCAACCGGAAACCGGTCCAAACCCGCCCGGCTTTCGGGGGCCGGGGAATTGCCCCAGCCGCAACGACCGGCGCGTTTCCGTTGCTTTTATAAAAGGGATCATGATCGAATCTTCCATCGAAGCCCTTGACCGGGCCATCGCCGTTCTCAAACAGCCCTCCGGTACAGGCAAC
>JBJKPT010000015.1:0-13425 GCA_046706045.1 Desulfobacterales bacterium | reverse complement strand
ATTTTCGAAACGAGTACGAGCAGCACATCAACGAAAAGAAATGCCCGGCCGGGGTTTGCAAGCCGCTGTTTCACTATGAAATCGACCCCGAAACCTGCACCGGGTGCACCGTATGCGCCAATCAGTGCCCCCAGAAGGTGATTTCCGGCGAGAAGAAAAAGCCTCACGAGATTGATCAGACAAACTGCATCAAATGCGGCATCTGCTATGATAGCTGCAAGTTCGATGCGATAAAGATTCGCTGATAGCATAAGGAAGATCGCCCATGATTACGTTCAAGATCGACGGCCAGACAGTCCAAGGCGAACAGGGCCAGTACATTCTCCAGGTGGCGGAAAAATATGGCATCCCCATCCCCACCCTCTGCCATCACAAGGCGCTGGAGCCGGCCGGCATGTGCCGCCTGTGCACGGTGGAGCTCTTCGACGGCCGGCGCACGCGCTTTGTCACCGCCTGCAACTATCCGATCTGGGAAGGTATGGAGGTCCGCACCAATACCGATGTGGTCCGCGAAGGGCGCGGGCTGATCGTTGAAATGCTTCTCGCCCGGTGTCCGGAGTCCAAGACGCTGCAAAAAATCGCCGGCCAGTACGGGATCACGGAGACACGGTTTAAAGAGGAAGCGGATACCTGCATCCTCTGCGGCCTTTGCACCCGCATCTGCGAACGGATGGGAGCAAACGCCATCAGCCTCACCGGCCGCGGCGTCGATATGAAAGTGGGCACCCCCTACGACATAAACACCGAGGCCTGCATCGCCTGCGGGGCCTGCGCCTATCTGTGTCCCACCGGCCATATCGATCTCGACCGGGTCAACACCCGGCACAGCCTTTGTCCGGGCACGCCGATCCCCTCCGAATACGACGTCGGGCTCAAGGGGCGGAAACCGGTCTACGTGCCCTATGCCCAGGCCGTGCCGAATATCCCGGCCATCGACCGGGATGTGTGCGTTCACTTTAAAACGGGCGGGTGCAAGGTCTGCACCGAATTTTGCGGTGTCGACGCCATCGACCATTCCATGGAAGACAAGACGGTGGAACTCGAGGTCGGCGCCATCGTGCTTGCGCCGGGCTTCGAGCCCTTTGACCCCACCCGGTTCGACAACTACAGCTACGCCAAGCACCCGAATGTGATCACCTCCATGGAAATGGAGCGGATCCTGTCCGCCTCGGGGCCCACGGCCGGGCATCTGGTCCGGCTCTCGGATCACCGCGAACCGAAAAAGATCGCTTGGTTCCAGTGCGTCGGCTCCCGGGATCTGAACCGCTGCGACAATGCCTATTGCTCTTCGGTTTGCTGCATGTACGCCATCAAGGAGGCGGTCATCGCCAAGGAGCATTCCGGCGCCGATCTGGATTGCGCGATTTTCTTCATGGACATGCGCACCCACGGAAAGGAGTTCGAGCGCTTCTACAACAATGCCAAGGACAAGCACGGCGTGCGTTTCGTCCGCAGCCGGGTGCACACCGTCGATCCGGTGGGCGGCACCGACGATCTGGAAATCCGCTACGTGACCGAAAGCGGCGAGGTGACCACGGAAACCTTCGACATGATCGTGTTGTCCGTCGGGCTGCAGACCTCCCCGGCGGTCATCGACCTGGCCGGCCGGCTCGGGATCGAATTGACTTCCGGCAACTTCTGCAAGACCGAGACCTTCAGCCCTGTCAGCTCATCCCGGGAAGGCATTTTTGTCTGCGGGGCCTTTCAGGGGCCCAAAGACATCCCCCAGGCGGTCGTCGATTCCAGCGCGGCGGCGGCCGCGGCAGGCGAACTGCTGGGCAGCGCCCGCAACACGTTGACCCGGGAAAAGGAGATCGTGCCGGAAACCAATGTGCGGGGCGAGCGGCCCCGCATCGGCGTCTTTGTCTGCCGTTGCGGCATCAACATCGCCGGCGTGGTCGACGTTCCCGCAGTGCGCGATTATGCCGCGGGGCTGCCCTACGTGGAATACGTGGCGGATAACCTCTACTCCTGCTCCCAGGACACCCAGGACGCCATCACCCGGATCATTCAGCAAAAGAAGCTCAACCGGGTCGTGGTGGCCGCCTGTACGCCCAAAACCCACGAGCCGCTCTTTCAGGAAACCCTTCTCAATGCAGGGCTGAACAAGTACCTCTTTGAGATGTGCAACATCCGCAATCAGGACTCCTGGGTGCACCGGAACAATCCGAAAAAGGCCACCGAAAAGGCCAAGGACCTTGTGCGCATGGCCGTCTCCAAGGTGGGCCTCATGCAGCCGCTGGCCGAAGCCGAACTGGCCATCACCCCGAGCGCGATGGTCATCGGCGGCGGGATCTCGGGTCTGTCCGCGGCCCTGACCCTCGGCCGCCAGGGCTATGAAACCCACATCGTCGAAAAAAGCGACCGGCTCGGCGGCCAGGCCCTGAAACTGCACACCACCGCCCAGGGTGAAAACATTCAGGAAAAGCTCGCCGAGATGATCCAAGAGGTCCAGGGCGAAGAAAAGATTCACGTCCACCTGAACACGTCCATCACCAAGGTGGATGGATTTGTGGGCAACTTCACCTCCTCCCTGGTAACCGACGGGGCCGAGCAGACCCTCACCCACGGCGTGGCGGTCATCGCCACCGGGGCTTCCGAGCTGAAACCGTCCGAATACGGCTACGGCACGGACCCGAGAATCCTCACGGGACTTGAACTCGACCGAAAATTCATGGACAACGACCCGGCACTCGAAAAGATCACCACGGCGGTCTTCGTCCAGTGCGTGGGCTCGCGAAACGCCGATCGCCCCTACTGTTCCCGGGTCTGCTGCACGCACTCGGTTCACAGCGCCCTGGAACTGAAAAAGCGAAATCCGGCCATGAACGTCTTTATCCTCTACCGGGATATCCGAACCTACGGTGAAAAAGAGTACCTTTACAAGGAAGCCCGGGAAAAGGGGGTCATCTTTATCCGCTACAGTCTGGAGCACCCGCCGGCGGTACGCATCGAAAACGGCAAGCTGCTCATCACCACCACCGACCATGTTCTCGGAAGGCCCGTCGAGATCGACGCCGATCTGCTGACCCTGGCGACGGCCATCATTCCAAACCGCGACGAGAAACTGGCCAATTTCTTCAAGGTGCCCTTAAACGACGACGGATTTTTCATCGAGCGCCATGCCAAGCTCGGTCCTTCCGAGTTCGCCACGGACGGCGTCTACCTGTGCGGCCTGGCCCATTATCCCAAGCCGATCGATGAATCCATCGCCCAGGGCAAGGCCTCGGCTGCGCGGGCCGTCACGCTGCTCGCTAAGGACAAGATCTTTGCCAGCGGAACCGTGGCCGAAACCAATCCGGCGCTCTGCAGTTCCTGCGGCGTCTGTGTTTCGATCTGCCCCTATTCGGCACCGTCGTTCATCGCCGAGAATGCCCGCATGTTTGCCGGCAGGGCACAGATCAACCCGGTCCTGTGCAAAGGGTGCGGCTTGTGCGTGGCATCCTGCCGCTCCGGTGCCATTCATCTGAAAGGCTTTGACAACGACCAGATTTTTGCCCAGATTTTCTCCCTCACGGAGGCTCTGGGCGCATAATGCCGGATGCCTGGATCCCCCTCCGATCGGGATCACGCGCTCGCCGGCAATTGAAAAGTGATATCCGGCATCCGAAAAAAAGGAGATGTTGACAATGGCAGAGTGGGAACCGCAAATCGTCGCGTTTCTGTGCAACTGGTGCAGCTACGGCGCCGCCGATCTGGCCGGTGTGAGCCGAATGGAATACCCCCCGAACATCCGCGTGGTGCGAATTCCCTGCACCGGGCGCATGAGTCCCAAATTCGCCCT
This sequence comes from Desulfobacterales bacterium, assembly GCA_046706045.1. Lineage (GTDB taxonomy): Bacteria > Desulfobacterota > Desulfobacteria > Desulfobacterales > JBDRRP01 > JBJKPT01. The sequence goes on along the minus strand of JBJKPT010000015.1, from coordinate 9,641 downwards.
GGCGGCATTGCGCGAAGGCGCCGATGCCGTCTGGGTATCCGGGTGACATCCCGGCGAATGCCATTACCTGGAAGGTAATTACTACGCACGTCGGAAATTCGCCCTTTTGGAAAACCTCATGGAACACATGGGAATCGAGCCCGGTCGGCTCCAACTCTCATGGATCTCGTCCGCCGAATCGACCAAATTCGTCGATGTGGTCAATCAGGTGACCGCAGCGGCCAAGGAACTGGGGCCGAACGGGCGATTCATCAAAACCAAAGCCAAGGTTGCCTAAGATGTTCGAATACACTGACACCATCCGTGAGATATCCCGGCGGCTCTTAAGCGAATGCAAGGTGGACATGGTCATCGGCTTCCGCAAAGGAACCGTGCCCATGATGAGCGAGCCGTGTTTCGTCAAATCCGTCGACGATGTGGATCAACTGGTCTGGGACAGCAATTGCGGAATCAATCTGGCCAACTACCTGACCAATCGCAAGGAACGGATCGCCGTCGTCGCCAAGGGCTGCGACAGCCGCAACATCGTGACCCACATCATCGAAAACAAAATCACCCGCGAGCAGCTTCATATCATCGGGGTTCCCTGCAAGGGGATGATCGACCGCCGGCGGATCGCGAATGCCGTCGACGGCGAGATCCGAAACGTCGAAGAAGATCAGAACAACATCCGGGTCTCCGGCGACGGGTTTGAAAAAACCTTCAACCGGCTCGACGTGCTCCAGGACAACTGCCGGATCTGCATCCACCGGAACCCGGTGATCCACGATGAGATGGTGGCCGAACCGGTCGCCGAACAAACGGGCGTGGATCGCTACGCGGACGTCAACCGGGTGGAGGCCATGAGCCCGAAAGAAAAGTGGCAGTATTTTGAAGACCTGCTCTCGCCGTGCATCCGTTGCTATGCCTGCCGCAACGCCTGCCCGCTCTGCTACTGCCCGACCTGTTTCGTGGACGAATCCAACCCCCAATGGGTCGGCAAAAGCCAGGACCCCACGGACGTGCGGACGTTTCATTTCCTCCGGGCGTACCAATGCGCCGGCCGCTGCACCGACAGCGGTGCCTGCGAACGGGCCTGCCCCATGGGCATTCCGGTGCGGCAGTTTACGAAAAAACTGGAAAAAGACTGCCTGGAACTGTTCGGCTGGGAAGCCGGCATGTCGTTGGAAACACGTCCCCCGTTGGATACCTACCGGCCGGATGACCCGAACGATTTCATCAAGTAGCGGGGTTGGCCCCTGCGGGAAAAACCGCCGGCGGTCCGTTGGACACGGGACGCCCTGCTCAAACCGACAAAAGGCAACGCTATGAAGGTCATTAAAATAAAAAAATCCGAATGGACCGGAGGGTTGGATGCCGCCGGCGGCGCCTATCGGGTGATTGCGCCGGTCAAGGAAAAGCAGTTTTCGAATTTCAAGGCGCTCGCAAAGGGGGAAGCGCCGGACATGGCGGCTCAAAATACCCGGCTTTCCGCCAAGGGCGTCGTCTACCCCCAGTCCGAAACGATGTTTTGCTACACCCTGGATGAATCCCAACCGGATCATCACGTCATGAAGGACGCCGACAAGGACTACTCCCCCCGGGCGATCGTCGGCATCCGCCCCTGCGATGCCGCCGCCTTCGTGCTGGTCAAACGCAATTTCGACACCCCCGAGTACCAGGACCCCTACTGGCTGAACGCCCATGCGGCCACCACCTTCATCGGTCAGGCTTGCAACCGGCCTTGCGGCACCTGCTTTTGCACCACGGCGAACACCGGCCCCTTCGACACCAGCGCCCTGGACGTGATGCTCGTCGATAACGGCGATCATTACCTCGCCCAGGTCATGACGAAAAAAGGTGAAGCCTTCATGAAGGCCGCCGGGTGGAAGACCGCCGCCGGCACCGATGCCGGCGCCGCCATCGATACCCTGCGCGGGGAGGCCGAAGCCAAGATCGCCAGCGAGGTCCACACGGATCACCTGGCGGGGCTTGAAACCACCGACCTCTACGAGGCGCTCTTCTGGGAGGACGTCTCCTTTTCCTGCATCAACTGCGGCACCTGCACCTTCGTCTGCCCCACGTGCTGGTGTTTCGCCATCCAGGACGAAAACCGGGGCTAATCGGGAGTGCGCATGCGCAACTGGGACAGTTGCATGTTTCCCCTGTTCACCGTGCACGGCTCCGGCCACAACCCCCGGGGGACCAAACTGCATCGGGTCCGCCAGCGGTTCATGCACAAGCTGAAATACTACGTGGACAAGTATGAAAACGGCATCCAGTGCGTGGGCTGCGGCCGCTGCGTCCGCCAGTGCCCGGTCAACATCGACATCCGCAAGGTCTGCGAACTGATGAACAGCTACGGCGACCACGCCTGTGCGGTTTAGTTTAGCGAGACAAAGGGGGAAACCGTGCAAAATCCGTATTTGCCATACCCGGTTCGAATCGACGAGATCATTACCGAAACCGAGGATAAAAATCTCAAGACCTTCAAATTCGTCTTCCTCAACCCGGAGGACGAAGAAAAATTTGCCTACCGTTCCGGACAATTCGCCGAACTGTCGGTGACCGGCAAGGGCGAAATCCCGATCGGGATCGCCTCCTCGCCCACGGAAAAGGGATTTGTCAAGTTTACCGTCAACAAGGTCGGCCTGGTCTCGTCCCACCTGCACAACATGAAGCCGGGCGATGTCATGGGCATCCGGGGGCCGCTCGGCAACAGCTACCCCTGGAAGACCCTGGAACACGGAAAAAACGTCGTGATCATCGGCGGGGGATTCGCCTTCACGACGCTGCGCTCCTCGATCATCTACATGCTGAATCCGGCCAACCGCGGCAAATTCGGAGACATCCACGTCATCTACGGCGCGCGTACGCCGGGGATGCTCCTCTACGTTGACGAACTGAAGGCATGGGAGGCCCGGGACGACATCCACATGCACATCACCGTCGACGGCACCGATGACCCGGGCTGGAAATACAACAAGGGGTTTGTGCCGACCATTACCGAGCAGAAAGCGCCGCAGGCGGACGAGGACACCTATGCCATCATCTGCGGCCCGCCGATCATGATCAAATTCACCCAGCCGGTGCTCGACAAGCTCGGCTATGCCCACGACCACATCATCATGAGCCTGGAAAACCGGATGAAATGCGGCATCGGGATCTGTGGCCGGTGCAACATCGGGCGCGAATTCGTCTGCAAGGACGGACCGGTCTTTACCCTTGCCGAACTGAACAAAACGCCACGCGAATACTGATCACCATTTCGTATTGACATTGCACAACCAATTCGGTAGACAGATAATTTCAGTATTGACAGAATATACTGGCGGCATGCCATAACACCAATGAATCATTAATTTTTTTAAGGAGGATCGCTCCATGGCGACAATTGAATTCGGCGGGAAATCATTCAGCGTTGACGAAGATGGATTCATCGATGATTACTCCAACTGGAGTGAAGAATGGGTTCAGTACGTCAAGAAGGAAGAAGGCATCGATGAACTCAACGAGGAACACCGCATGGTCATCGCGACCCTTCGCGAGTACTACGAAAAGAACGGCATTGCGCCGATGGTGCGGGTCCTTTCCAAAGTGACCAAGTTCAAGCTGAAACACATCTACGAGCTGTTCCCGTCCGGACCGGGCAAGGGAGCGTGCAAGATGGCCGGTCTGCCGAAGCCGACCGGGTGCGTGTAATCCGCTTCCCGTAGCGATTCCGATGTCACCGAAAAAGGCCCTGCGGTTTGCAGGGCCTTTTTTTGATCCGGGGGAAATCCTCATGAACCTCACCGTAGCCACCCGGGATCGGACCGAACTGATCGATATCACCGACCGCATCCGGGAGGTCGTGGCCGCCTCGGGGATCGACTCCGGGCTGTGCATGGTCTATGTGCCCCACACCACGGCGGGGGTCACGATCAACGAAAGCGCCGATCCGAGTGTCGCCCGCGACCTGCTGATGGTCTTGAACCGGATCGTGCCCTGGGAGGCCGACTACCGCCACCGGGAGGGCAACTCCCCGGCCCATGTCAAGGCCACCCTGGTCGGCGCCTCCCAGACCGTCGGCATCGAGAACGGCCGTCTGGTGCTGGGCACCTGGCAGGGCGTCTTCTTCTGCGAATTCGACGGTCCGCGCGACCGCCGCGTGCACGTGCGCATCCTGGCCGACACCGCTTGACAACATCGGTAGTGTCCATCCCAGGATAGGCAATTTTGCGTGAGTTCAAGGCGGACGGACGATTTGAACCGGAGGAATAGCGTGGGCTATTTCGAGGATTCCAATCGGTCGGCCAACGCAGACATCGCGTAAAAGGGCCATTCCGGGATGGACACTGCGACAGGGACGGATCCATGCCTCAACTCGACACCATCGACCGCAGCCTGCTCAACCGCATCCAGTCCGATTTTCCCATCGACGCCAGGCCCTACCGGTCGATCGGAAACGGATTGCATCTCACCGAAGCCGAGGTGATCGATCGGCTCCAACGGCTCAAGGACCGGGGCATCATCCCCCGCATCGGCGGCAATTTCGTTCCCGAAAAGCTCGGGTTCGTCAGCACCCTGTGCGCGGCCCGGGTCCCCTCCGACCGGAACGACCGCTTTGCCGAGATCGTCAACCGCTACCCCGGGGTCACCCACAACTACGTCCGGGAAAACCACTACAACGTCTGGTTCACGTTCATCGCGCCGTCCATGGAGGAAATCGAGGCGAACCTCGCCAAGTTCGTCCGAGAGACAGGGGTGAGCGATCTGTTGAACCTGCCGGCCACCCGGGTCTTTAAGGTCCGGGCGGAATTCAAGCTCTGATGGAACGAGACCTCCGCATCGCCGCCGTCGTGATGAACTCCCCGATCGGCGCCGTCGACCAAAACCTGGAACGCACCGCGCACTGGGCCCGCATCGCCCGCCATCGGGGGGCGCAGCTGATCTGCTTTCCGGAACTGAACATCACCGGGTACGCGAACGACCCGGTCATGGCAACGTTTGCAATCCCGGTGCCCGGCCCCGCCGTCAACACCCTTCAGGCCATCGCCGATGCCGAGAAGATCACCATTCTGGCAGGGTCGGCGGAACTGGCCGGCGGCCGGCTCTTTGCCAGCCACCTGGTGCTCCGCCCGGAACAACCGGTCGGGGTCTATCGAAAGCTCCATATCGCCCCACCCGAGGCCCCCTATTTCAGCGCCGGCGATCGGGTGCCGCTCTTTTCGGACCATGGGGCCGTTTTCGGAATCCAGTTGTGCTTCGATGGGCATTTCCCGGAACTGACCACGCAGATGGCCGTAAACGGCGCCGACATCGTCTTCATCCCCCACGCCTCCCCCCGGGGAGAGGCCCGGGACAAGCACCGGTCCTGGATGCGGCATCTGCCGGCCCGGGCCTATGACAACGGCATCTTCGTGGTGGCCTGCAACCAGTGCGGCCCGAACGGCCGGGGCCTTCATTTCCCGGGCAATACGATGGTGATCGGTCCTTCGGGAAAGGTCATCGCCGCGGGATTGTCCGGCGAGGAAGGAATTCTCGTGACGGATCTGAAAGTTGCCGACCTCACCCACGTGCGAAGCCACGGGATGCGGTATTTTCTGCCCCACCGGCGGCCGTCGGTCTATGGCCGGACGGAGTCGGAAAGGTCGGGGCCGCCTCCGGCCGGGGCCTCATCGACCGCTACCAACCGGTAGCCGTCCGCCCAGGGCCGGGCCCGGATGCCGATGGCGTGGATCGTGTCCACCAGGGGCCGACCGAAGAGAAAATCGAGCGTCTCCGCCAACGGGCCGCCCTTTTCCCGGATCAGCCGCCGCAGCGCGATATCGTAGTGGAGCGCGGCCTGCAAGGCCTTCATGGCCGGCCCGTCGCCACCGCTTTTGCGCACCGCCGCCGCATGATCGGCAATCCGGCGGTAATCGCAACGCGATTCGTGCACTGCGATCAGGTCCCAGACACCGGACACCCCGAAAAGCAGATCCCGACGGGTCAACCGGTCCCGATCGTAGGCGGCTTCCAGCGGTGCCGGGTCCCAGCATTTTTGCAGCCGGCATTCCCGGGGCCGGTGCGCGTAAACGGTGCAATCGCCCGAGGCGTTGTCGTAATAGCGACAGGCCCAGCTTCCGCCGATGCCGCGGATTTTGATGACCTCGTCGGTAAGGGTCACGAGCCGGTCACGGGGGTTGTCCCGGACCCGCTCGCCGGCCCGCAGCGTGAAGAGATCCTTGAGGGGAATCTTTCCCTCTTCGACCAGGACCCGGTCCGCATGGTGAAGGGCGGGGCCGCCGCTCCGGCAACAGGTGCCGCACCGGCGGCAGAAATCGGTGGGCTCCGGGCAATGCTCGGCGTTGGTGTCCATGGGGCGGAAACTAACAGAGATCGCCGGAAAAGACAAACGGGGAAGCACCATGAGCAAAGGACTGCTCGCCGTGTTTACGGGAAACGGCAAGGGAAAAACCACCGCGGCCCTGGGGCTTGCCCTTCGGGCCGCCGGCCACGGGATGCGAATCGCCGTCATTCAATTCATCAAGGGCTCGCGGACCTGTGGCGAGTTCGCGGCGGTCAAACGTTTCGACGACCTCATCGATTTTCACGTCATGGGCCGCGGCTTTACCTGGGCCTCCGAAGACATCGAAAAAGACCGGGCCGCCGCCCGTACCGCGTGGCGCCTGGCCTCGGAAATCATTGCCGTGGGCGCACGCGACATGGTCATCTTGGACGAGTTGACCTACCTCATGCACCACGCCATGGTGGATGCCGGCACCATCCTTCCGGTGCTCGTCCACCGCCCGGCCCGGATGCACGTGATCGTCACCGGCCGCTACGCGCCGCCGGCCCTGATCGAGGCCGCCGATTTGGTCACCGAAATGACCGAAATCAAACACCCCTTCAAGGCCGGCACCAAGGCCCAGAAAGGGATCGAGTATTGAACCCGACCCGGGCCGCGACGCCATTTTCGTTATCGAGCGGATCGTTTGCTTGACATGCACCCCCGTTTTGATTTTCATGGTGCTGGGATTCGACACCGCCGCGAAACCCTTTTCGAAACCGCGACGATTCCCCCAAATTCCGCAACGTCGGGCGCGGATCCCCCGTCTGCCGCAAGGTCGCCGGACGGGCATCCGTCGTCCCGCCAATCTCAGGAGAAAACCCATGAGCCGCGCCATGTTCGCCAACCTTGCCGCCGAGACCGAAGCCCTCAAGTCCGCAGGGCTCTTCAAGGAAGAACGGACCATCACCTCTCCGCAGCAGGCCGCCATTTCGGTGGCCGGCGGCCGGGACGTGATCAATTTCTGCGCCAACAACTACCTCGGTCTCGCCAACCATCCGGAACTCGTCCGCGCGGCCCAGGCGGCCCTTGCCCGCTACGGGTTCGGCATGTCGTCGGTCCGGTTCATCTGCGGGACCCAGACGATCCACAAGGAACTGGAATCCCGGCTGAGCACGTTTCTCGGCACCGAATCGGCGATTCTCTACAGCTCCTGCTTTGACGCCAACGGCGGGCTTTTCGAGACCCTCCTCGGTCCCGGGGACGCCGTGATCAGCGATGCCCTCAACCACGCGAGCATCATCGACGGCATAAGGCTCTGCAAGGCCCGGCGGCTGCGCTACGAAAACAACGACATGGCCGAACTGGAAACCCGCCTCAAGGAAACCGTGGATTGCCGCTACCGGCTTATCGCCACCGACGGGGTCTTTTCCATGGACGGGGTCATCGCAAACCTTGCGGCCATCTGCGATCTGGCCGAGCGTTACGACGCCCTGGTCATGGTGGACGATTCCCATGCCGTGGGATTCACCGGCGCGAACGGCCGCGGCACCCCCGAGTACTGCGGGGTCATGGGCCGGGTGGACATCATCACCGGCACCCTGGGGAAAGCGCTGGGCGGCGCTTCCGGCGGCTATAGCGCCGGCCGGAAGGAAATCGTCGCGTGGCTGCGCCAGCGCTCACGGCCGTATCTTTTTTCGAACACCCTGGCGCCGGTCATCACCGCCACGGCCATCGCCGTCCTCGACATGCTCGAAAAAAGCGGGGACCTTCGGGATCGCCTGCGGGAAAACAGCGCCTATTTCCGAAACCGGATGACGGCTGCCGGCTTCAATCTGATCCCCGGAGAGCACCCGATCATCCCGGTCATGCTGGGGGACGCCGTTCTCGCCCAGAAAATGGCCGCCCGGCTCCTGGACGAAGGCATCTACGTCATCGGGTTCTGTTACCCGGTCGTCCCCCAGGGCAAGGCGCGCATCCGCACCCAGATGTCCGCGGCCCATACCCGGGAACATCTGGATGGCGCCCTTGCCGCCTTCATCAAGGTCGGCAAGGAACTGGGGGTGATTTGAATCCGGGTGTTTCGTCATGCCCCTGCGACAAAACACGTGACATCATGTTCACCATGTTGGGCCGTTATCGGCCTATGAAGGAGACCCCTCGATGAAGGTGATCGCCAAACTCAACCCCGAACCGGGCATCTGGATGGACGAGGCCCCGGTTCCGGAGCCGGGACCGAACGACGTGCGCATCCAGATCGTTAAGACCGCCATCTGCGGCACGGACATCCACATCCACAACTGGGATGCCTGGTCCCAAAAGACCGTGCCGGTACCGATGACCATCGGCCACGAATTCGTCGGTGTCATCGAGGCCCTGGGCAGCGAGGTCGTGGGCTTTTCCGAAGGCGACCGGGTATCGGCCGAGGGGCACATCACCTGCGGCCACTGCCGCAACTGCCGGGCCGGCACCCGGCACCTGTGCCGAAACACCATCGGGGTCGGCGTCAACCGGGCGGGCTGCTTCGCCGAATACCTCTGTGTGCCGGCGTTCAACGTGTTCCGGGTGCCCGCTTCCATTGAAGACGACATCGCCGCGATCTTCGACCCCTTCGGCAACGCCGCCCACACCGCCCTGTCCTTTAACCTCGTCGGCGAAGACGTGCTCATCACCGGGGCCGGCCCCATCGGCATCATGGCCGTCGCCATCGCCCGGCACGTGGGCGCACGCCACATCGTCATCACCGACGTGAACGACTACCGCCTCGCGCTCGCGGCCCGGATGGGGGCGAGCCGGGTGGTGAACGTGCTCCGGGAATCGCTTCCCGCCATCATGGACGACCTGGGAATGAAGGAAGGCTTTGATATCGGCCTGGAAATGTCGGGAAACCCCGCGGCCTTCAAGGGAATGCTCGATACGATGAATCACGGCGGCCGCATCGCGCTGCTGGGCATCCCGCCGGGAGAGATCACCATCGACATCGTCCAGATCATCCTGAAAGGGCTGAAACTCAAGGGGATCTACGGCCGGGAAATGTTCGAAACCTGGTACAAGATGGCCGCCATGCTTCAGAGCAACCTCGACATTTCAGGAGTCATCACCCACCGCTTCCATGTCGACGATTACAAGGAAGCATTCGCCGTGATGGGATCGGGCCAGTCCGGAAAAGTGATCTTAAACTGGCAATGAAAAAGTGCGCAAGGCGCGCCATCTCAGGCCGCCTTCCGTGTACCACGTTGAGTCGCGAACTTCGAACCTTAAATTTCAAAGAGGGTTGACAGGGTGAACCAAAAGGGCATAGAAAAATAGGTATCCATCACGTTACAAGGGGGACTCCATGCGTCGCCCGATCAAACAGGCCACCTGCCCGCACCGCAAAAACCCTGACGGGCTGTTTGGGTTGGAGAGA
>JBJKPT010000014.1:0-8431 GCA_046706045.1 Desulfobacterales bacterium | reverse complement strand
GGCCAGGGCGCCCTACATCCGGACCGGATGGGGCCCGGGCCGCCAGCTGGGGGGAGCGATGGCCGTGCGGGCCATCGCTCTTTTGCCAGGGCTCGCGGGCGCTTTTTCGAGGCCCGGTGCCGGGGTCACCCGATCCCTGGGCGGGGCGCCGTCCGATCTCGCCTTTTTGACCCGGCCCGATCTCTGCCCGCCGAAAACCCGGTGGGTCAACATGGTCGAACTGGGCCGTGCCCTGACCGAACTGGACGCACCGCCGATAAAATACCTCCACGTCTACCTATCCAACCCCGCGGCGGTGGCTCCCCAGTCCAGCCGGGTAATGGCCGGTCTCACACGGGAGGACCTGTTCGTTTCGGTCCAGGAAATGTTCATGACGGACACGGCCCGCACGGCCGACATCATCCTCCCGGGCGCGAGCTTTCTGGAGGTAAAGGACGTCTACCGGGCCTATGGCCACAACTACGTGCAGTTGGCGGAACCGGTCATCCCGCCGGTGGGCCAAAGCCGCTCGACGCTCGCGATCTTTCAGGATCTGGCCCGGCGGATGGGGTTTAACGAAGCGGTTTTTTCTCTCACCGAAGATCAATGCATCGATCGGTTGCTGAAGGACGAATCGCCTTACATGATCGGCGTGGATGCGAAGGCGTTGCGGTCCGGAAGGGCCGTCCACCTCAACATCGCGGACAACCCCTACGCCGAGTCGTTTAACACCCCCTCGGGCAAGGTGGAATTTTTCTCCCAGGCCTGGGCCGGGAAGGGACTCGACCCGCTTCCCGACGGTCGCGTGATCCGCGATCCCGAGGGGGGCACCCGGTTTCCTCTGGAGTTGATCACCCCGCCCCACCGGCTTTTCCTCAACTCGGCCTTTAACGAAATCGCGGCGCTCCGAGCGGAGGCCGGGCCGCCCGCGGTGTTGATCCACCCGGATACCGCCGCGGCGCGTAAGATCGTCCACGGCGTCCGGGTCCGGGTCTACAACCACCGGGGCGAGTGTTTCCTCACGGCCAAGGTGACCGTGGACACCCCGCCCGGGCTGCTGGTCGCCGAGGGGCTTCGCGCCCCCTGCCGCCATCCGGGCGGCAAGGGGATCAACCAGCTCACCGGCCAGCGACTGACCGACGCGGGCGAGACCTGTGCGTTTCACTGCAACCGGGTCGAGGTGGAATCGATGTAAAACCCGCCGTCGCCCTCAGGGATGCGCGCCAAAAGATCCCGGGTGCCACCGCCCGGGCAAAGGGCGCGATCCGGCCCGATAATGCCTAATCGACCGGCCACTGCCGGAGGATGTTTCCCTGGGCGTCCACGATTTGAAGCGCAATGCCGGCACCGCCGTCCAGGCGGTGAGTCGCGCAGGACACTCAGGGGTCGTAGGCGCGCACCGCCATTTCCACCTTGTTCAGGATCCCCTCGTCCACCTTTCCGTTTTTGATGAGCGCGCGGGCGGCCTGGTTGACGCTCATGTTGATGGGGCCGAGGTTGTGGGTGGTGCCGACGATCAGATTCACCTGGGTGATCAGCCCGTTTTTATCCGTCGAATAATCATGGATCAGGGTCCCCCGGGGCGCCTCCACGCAGCCCACGCCCCTTCCGGCCTTGGGGTCCACCTCGGCCCGGACGCGGGGGTCGGTGATTTCCGGGTCCTCCAGGAGTTCGATGGCGCGCTCGCAGGCGTAGACCTCCTCGATCAGCCGGGCCCAGTGGTACAACAGGGTCGCCTGGGCGGGTCGTCCGAATTTTTCCCGAAACGCTTCCAGCTCGGCCTGTGCCCGCGGCGTTGCCATTTTGTCCGCCACATTGATGCGGGCGAGGCAATTGGATCGATAAATCCCCTTGGCGTTTTCAAGATCCAGTGAAAACCCTTCATTCCAGAACTTGGCATAGGGCATTTTGCCGTAAGAATAGGGTGCCACGTGCTCGCCGATATAATCGGCGTACGCCTGAGGATCAAAGTCGGTGTGCGTGCCGTCGGGTTTCATGATCCGGATCTGGCCGTCGTACAGGTTCATGGCGCCGTTTTTGTCCACCGTACCAATGAACCCCGTGGTGATGACACCCAGGGTTTGGATGACGTCGAGGTATTTGGGGAAGACCTGGGTTTTCGCAAAATCAATGGCGAACAGGGAAAAATCCAGCACTTCGCGCATTTTCGAAAGCATTTCCGTCCGGTCCTCTTTGGCCAGCGGCTTGGAGAACCCGCCGGCCACGCCTGCGACCGGATGAATGGCTTTCCCGGCGAATTTTTCCATCATCGACTTCACCGTCGTCCGCATCTTGACGACCTTTACCGCCAGTTCCGGATTGGCCTTGGCGATCCCGATGATGTTTCGCACGGCGTAGTCGCTGTCCGGCCCGATGACGAAATCTGCGGCCGCGAGGAAGAAAAAATGCAGTAGTTTGTCTTCCGCGTGGGACATGATCTGCATCAGTTCCCTGAGCTTCCGGCCCGCCGGCGGCGGGGTGACGCCGAAGCAGCGATCCACCGCCTTGTTGGAGGCCATGTGGTGGTGCCAGGGGCAGATGCCGCAGATTCGGCAGACGATCCTCGGCAGCTCTTCGGCCGGTTTTCCTTCCACGAATTTTTCAAAACCCCGTAAAGACATGGTATGGAAGTTCGACCCGGCGACATTGCCGGCCTCGTCCAGGTGGATGGCAATGGAGGCGTGCCCTTCGATGCGGGTGATCGGTGCGATATGGATGACGTTTCCCATGTCTCAACTCTCCTTCCGATGGGGTACGGGATGCAACAGGTGATGGGCGCCGGAAAACCGAAGCAGCGATGTGGTCTCCGGCAAGGCGCGGATATCGACGCCGTTGGAGGCCAACGCGTTCAGCATGTCGAGGAGCGGATTGCCGTCCGGCTTTACGGGCCCGTAGCACCCCCGGCACGGCACGCGGGCATTGATGCAGCGGGGGGTCACGCCGTCGCCGCCGCAGCCGGCCCGCGTGACCGGTCCCATGCAGAGAAACCCCTGCTCCAGCAGGCAGTGCATGCTGCCGAGCGGCTCGTCGGGGCGGCTGTATTGCGGATTGTGGAGGAACCGCCTCAGGGCCTTCAGTTGACCCTTTCCCTGCCGCACCGTGGGGCAGGTGTCGCAACCGCTTTTGTCCGCGAGCGCGAAGGCTACCCCTTTCACCAAAGCGGTAAGGGCCGTAAAGATCTGGTCGGGATGGGGAGGACATCCGGGCATAAACACATCGACGCGTATTTTTTCATCCAGGGCATAACAGGCATCCAGAAGCGACGGAACCCCCTCGCTTGGGACGGATTCGGGTTTGTCGGTGGTGACGGTGCCGTAATAGGTGTCGACGATCTCCGGGTTCGTATAGGAATTGCAGAGGGCGGGAATGCCGCCATGGGTCGCACAGGTCCCCAGTGCGATGATGAGCTGGCACTTCTTGCGCATTTCCAGGGCGACTTCCAGATGCTCTTCGTTGCGGATGCCGCCGCTGATGATTCCCACGGCCGCTTCGGGGATGTCGATATGGCGACGATCGCCCAACTGTCCGAAGTATTTATGGTCGATGAGGGCCGGAATATGGACGAACTCGATCAAGGGAAGAACGTCGAGCAGCCGTTCCCCCATATCCAAAATGGATATCTCGCAGCCGGAACAGGCATTCAACCACTCTGAGGCGATTTTGACGGGCATGCTTTCCTCCTGGTCCGCCCGAAGCGGAAGGGCGATGGGCAAAGCGTCGCGGGCAAAGGGCAAATGCCCGGCGCGGCGGTTTTTGGGGCATTGTGCCGGGCAGACGCTTTGCGCGCCGATGGTTACGGCAAATCGGTGGCTTTCGAGGTGCCGCTGGCTTTCGCGAATTCTTCCCTGTACTGCCGGGCCATTTGTTTTTTCTTGTCGGACATTTCCTGAACCTTGCGCCGGGCGCCCAGGGAGACTTCCTGCCCCCTGGCATGCTTGAACACCTCCAGCTTCGCTTCCCCCGCATCGGTAAAAAGCGCTCGCCCCACGGGGGTGCGCAGAATCACCGTGCTCCATCCTTCCACGGCCCCCAACCCGCCGACGGAAATGTCCGCAAACTCGGCCGAATAGTCGTCGCAGTGCCGGCACGCCAGGCGTTTCATGAAATCGAGATCGGCAAAGGGGATGGTGATGATGCCTCCTTTTTTCAGATGGACTTGAAGGCCTTCCTTGAAATTGACCCTTCGAACCTCCTCCCACTTGAATCCGCCGATCTGTTCGAGGGCCGCCTGCTCGGGTTCCCCGAACCTGAAATTTCCCATGCAAAACAGTCCGAAGTGGTATTTGATGGCCTCCGAAGGCACCAACCCGAGGGTTTCCATCCGCCGCATGGTTTCAATCTGGCAAGGGCGCCCCACAAAGGCCAGACGTCGCAGGCCCTGCTTGGCAAGGGGCATGATGAGCTGGAGATATGGCGGATAGGCGGCGTATTGTTCCCCGAAAAGGCTGACACCGGGGGAGGCGTCGAAATGAATCCCGCCGCCTTCGATGATTTCCTGCCGGTTCGTGGCCACCCAGGGCCAGCAGGTAAACGGTGCCATGACTTTGTTGACGACGGCACCGTCGATGCGTCCGATGTCGAAGAGATGAAGCAAAAGCGCGGTGACGACGCCGCCGTCTCGGGCATGGGTCCACAGCCCCGGGTCCCTCGCGCGGGCCACGGTGGTCTCCAGAACCCGTCCCATGGGCTCCGTCCAGGAAAGCCGTTTTTTGGTTTCATCCCGCAGATCCTCGATGGCGGGGCAAATTTCGTAGCACAATCCGCATTCAATGCACTTGTTCTGATCCTTGTAGCGGGGCCGGCCGTCTTCTCCCATTTCAAGAGCGCCGAAGTTGATGGCCGTGCAAAAGGCCACGCAGCCGCCGCAACGGTGGCAACGTCTGGGCGCGAGCACTTCTTCCATCAGGTTCAGAAAGGTCTTCATGGCGTACTCCGTGAGAAAGGCGATAGGGTTTCCCCAAGAAACCCCTTGGGTTATGCGGTATGCGCCGCTTTTTTCCCCAGCTCGTTGGGACCCAGTTTCCGGATTTCTTCCGTGAACTCGATGATGAGTTTGGCAAACCTCGGCGCTTCCGCGGATGAGCACCACTGGATGGCATACCGTCGTGAATCCATGCCGAGGGTTTCAAGGGTGATTTTTATGGCTTCGGCCCGGGCCAGTGCTTTGTGATTACCTTCCAGGTAATGACATTCGCCCAGGTGTCAGCCCATGATGATGACGCCGTCGGCGCCTTTTTTGAAGGCATCCACCACCATGTCCGAATGCACCATGCCCGAGCACATCACCCGGATCGGTCTCATGTTCGGCGGGTATTGAAGCCGTGCGATACCCGCCTGGTCGCCGCCGGCATAGGCGCACCAGTTGCACAAGTAACCGATGATAAGCGGTTCGAACGTGTTTTCCATGCGTGGCTCTCCTTGGTCCTTTGTCATGGGTTACGGGCCGATGGTCATTGGATGGTTCGATTTTCGTCGGTTCATGTTTCAAGTCGTTGGCGTTTTCCCGGCACCGATCCGTTTACGCCGCCGCCAGAATCGCGTCCGCCTGCGCCTTCAACTGATGGAGCGTGAATCCGTGGACCATGATTCCCTCCTTGGGGCACGTGGCCTGACACACGCCGCAGCCTTTGCACAGCGCCGCATCGACACGTATCTGCAGCGCGTCCCGGCCGTTTCGGGACACGGTCTGCAACGACAGCGCCTTGTAGGGACACACGTCCAGGCACAGGGCGCACCCGTCACATTTTTCCGTGACATACGATTTGATGGCATCCAGTTGCATGACCTTCTGGGAAAGAATGACGCAGGCCCGGGAAACCGCCGCCTTGGCCTGGGCGAGCCCTTCATCGATGGGTTTGGGATAATGGCACAGGCCGGCCACAAAGAAACCTTCCACCGCCATGTCCACGGGACGCAATTTGGGATGCGCTTCGCTCAAGAATCCGTCCTCGTCGGTGCTGACCTTGAGTATCGTCATCAGCGATGCATTTTCGTTGGGGACGACGGCCGATGCGAGAACCACGTGGTCCGCCGCCAGCATGACCATGTGCCGGATGGCGGAGTCCCAGACTTCCACCCAAAGCCCGCCGTTTTCCCGGTACACGTTCGGCTTTTTTTCGCGGTGGTACCGGATGAAGACAACCCCCATCTCCCGTGCTTTCCGGTACAGATCTTCCCACAGGCCGTACGCGCGGACATCCCTGTTCAAAATGGTGACGTTCATGGAGGGATTCAGCTCTTTCAGGCGGATGGCGGACATGATGGAATGGGTGCAGCAGATTCGGCTGCAGTACGGCCGTTCCGGTTCGCGGGATCCCACGCACTGGATGAACACCACGTTTTTCGATCTCGCCACCAGGCCGTCTTCCCGCAGCTTCCGGTCGAACTGAAGCTGCGTCGCGACACGTTCGTCCTGCCCGAAAAGGTATTCGGCGGGCTGGTATTCCCGGCCTCCCGTGGCAAGGACGACGGCGCCGTAGGAAATCCGCCGGGATTCGCCCGCGATGTCGATGTCGCTGACGATGCTGCCGACGGAGCCGCTCAACGAGCGGAGCGTCGCGTTTTTGAAAACCTGGATCCGGCCGTTGGTTTCCACCTCCTTGATGAGCTCTACCAGGACCGGGCGGACATCCTCCCCCCTCCAGGTCCGGTTGAGGGACCAGGCGTTTCCGCCGAGCCGCTCCCGGGCTTCCAGCAGAATGGTGTCAAAGCCGCGCTCGGCGAAATCCAGGGCGGCCGACATGCCGGAAATGCCGCCACCGATCACCAGGGCCGTTTGGACAACCGGCACACTGAGCCGGCTGAGGGCGTTGTTCAGCACCACCTTGGCCACCGCCATCCGGATCTGGTCCTTGGCCTTTTCAGTGGCTTTTTCCGGTTCATTCTGATGAACCCAGGCGTTCTGGTTTCGGATGTTGGCCATTTCCACGAGGTAGGCGTTAAAGCCCGCTTCCCGCATGGTGTCCTGAAATAGCGGTTCATGGGTCCTGGGCGTGCAGGCGGCGACGACGATACGGTTCAGATGGTGCTCGGCGATTTTCTGGGCGATAAGGTTTTGGGTATCCGTCGAACACGTGAACAGGTTGTTTTCCACATAAATGACCCGGGGAAGGGTCTTTGCGAACTCCGTGAGCGCCTTGACGTCGACGACATTGGCGATATTGATGCCACAGGAGCAGACGAAGACCCCGACCCTGGGCGGTTCATCCGAGATGTCGCGTTCGGCGGGATAGGTTTTTTCCCGGGTGAGCGTTCCCCTTGCCGCCGCCAGCAGTCTGGCGGCCTCGTTCGCCGCGCAGGACGCCTCGGTGACGGCCTGGGGGATATCCTTCGGGGAATGGAAGGTGCCGGCGATATAGATGCCTTCCCGGCTGCTGGTGACCGGTGAGAAACTTCCGGTCTCCACAAAATTGTAGGAATTCAATTTAAAATCGAGCCGGGATGCCAGCCGGGGGCCGTCCTTGGGCGGGTCGAGACCGATGGACAACACCGCCATATCCACTTCTTTCAACATTCGTCTTCCGTCTTCGCTGATGTAGGCAAGGGTTACACCGACATTGTTTTTCCCCGGCAAGGTGCGAATGCGGGCCTTGACGAACCGGACGCCTTTTTCTTTTGCGCTCTCGTAATAGCGCTCGAATTCTTTCCCATGGGTTCGGATATCGGTATAGAAAATGGTCACTTCCGGTTTTTCGCCGGAAAGATGCTCGGCGGTGACCAGCGCCTGCTTGATGGCGTACATGCAGCAGACGTTGGAGCAGTATCCCCGGTCGTACCGGTTGGTGTTCCGGGACCCGATGCATTGCAGCCATGCGATTTTATTGGGCGCCTTGCCGTCGGAGGGTTTGAGCAAGTGCCCCATGTGCGGGCCGCTGGCGGAGAGCAGGCGCTCGTACTCCAGGCTGGTGACCAGGTCGGGGATCTGGCCGTAGCCGAAAAATTCGGTGGTGGACGGGTTGAAGCCGGCGGAGCCGGGGGTGAGGATCAGGGCGCCGACGTTGAGGTTCACCAGTTTTTCCGTGTCCTGGAAATTCACGGCGCCCGTGGGACAGAATTTTTCACATGCCCGGCATTTCCCCTTGGTGAGATAGATGCAATTTTCTCCGTCGATGGCGTATTTCAGGGGAACGGTCTGACCGTATTTGATGTAGGCGGCCTTGCGCTGACTGATGAACATGTTGAATTCATCGGCCACTTTTTTGGGGCATTTCTCCATGCACAGACCGCAGGCGATGCATTTTTCCATATCCACATAGCGCGGGTGCTGTTTTAACCGGACCTCGAAATTGCCCGGCTCACCGGAAATGGAAAGTACTTCAGACAGGGTATGCAGCGAAATATTCAAGTGCCGACCGCACTCGACCAGTTTCGGCGAGATGATTCACATGGCGCAGTCGTTGGTTGGAAAGGTCTTGTCCAGCTGGGCCATGGCGCCGCCGATGCCGGCGGTTTT
>JBJKPT010000013.1:0-2541 GCA_046706045.1 Desulfobacterales bacterium | reverse complement strand
ATGCGGTCTTGACCGTGGTCCGGGGGGTGAACTTCACCGTCGGGCAAAGGGAAACCATCGGGCTGGTGGGCGAATCCGGCTGCGGCAAAAGCACCATCGCCTTCGGGATCCTGGACTTTTTGGGCAGAAACGGCATCATCACCAGCGGCAGCATCAAATTCCAGGGCGAAGAGCTCGTGGGGCGCCCCCCCCACGAACTGCGCCACATCCGGGGCAACAAGATCTCCATGGTCTACCAGGATCCCATGCAGGCCTTGAACCCCACGATGAGGGTCGGCGATCAGCTCATGGAGGTATTGACCACGCACCGGAAGATATCCCCCTCGGAAGCGCGGGAGCGCGCCGTAGCAATGCTCAAACGGGTCTACATGCCCGATGCCGGCGACGTGATGCGGCGCTATCCCCACATGATTTCCGGCGGCCAGCAGCAGCGGGTGGTGATCGCCATGGCGATGTTGAACAATCCCTCCCTCTTGATCATGGACGAGCCGACCACGGCCCTTGACGTCACCGTGGAGGCCGCCGTGCTGGACCTCGTGGAGGAGCTCAAGGCGGAGTTCGACACCGGGATCATCTTCATCACCCACAACCTCGGGGTGGTGGCCCGGGTGAGCAACCGGCTCTGCGTGATGTACGCCGGCGAGATGGTGGAGAAAGGCCCCATCGACGAGATCTTCGAGCGGCCGGCACACCCTTACACCCGGGGGCTCCTCTGCTGTATCCCGAGGCTCACCGATAACCTCTCCTACGCGCAGCTCTGGTCCATCCGGGGCCGGGTGCCACAGCCGGCGAGGCGTTCCAAGACGGCCTGCATTTTCGCTCCGCGCTGCGATTACGCCAAAGACGATTGCCGAAAGACCCACCCCGGATTCGTCAGCGTGTCACCGGAGCACGAAGCCCGCTGCTTTTACACCCACGAGACGCTGAAGGTGCCCCTCTTCGAGTACTCCCGGGGCAAACGGAAGCTTATGGCCGCCGCCCAGGAGGCCGCCGCCACCGCGGCCGCCGATGTCAAGACCCTGGCGGCTCTCAACCGGGTGAAAATCTACTACGAACAACCGTCGCGTTCCCTGAAAAGCCTGGTGGGTCTCGGCACCCCCCAATACGTCCAGGCCGTGGAGGGCATCAGCCTTTCGATCCGAAAGGGCGAGACCCTCGGCATCGTCGGGGAATCGGGCTGCGGGAAAAGCACGCTGGTCAAGGGGATCATCGGTCTCGAAGACCTCACGGAAGGAGAAGCCGATCTTCTCGGTGTCGACATTTCCGGACCGGTGTAGAAGCGGGACCTTTCGGTGATCCGCCAGCTCCAGATGGTCTTCCAAAACCCGGACTCGACCTTGAATCCGTCCTTCACCGTGGGGCACCAAATCGCCCGTCCGCTCCGACGCTTCCGGACCGTTCCCCAAAAACAGGTCCGGGCCGAGGTGGAGCGCCTGCTGAACGCGGTGAAGCTCGGCAAGTATTATTTCCATCGCCTTCCCCGGCAGCTGAGCGGCGGGGAAAAGCAGCGGGTGGGCATCGCCCGTGCCCTGGCCTGCCGGCCCGCCCTGCTGATCTGCGACGAGCCGGTATCGGCCCTGGACGTGTCGGTGCAGGCCGCGGTATTAAACCTCATGAACGACATCAAGGAACAGTTCGGTTCGACCCTGGTCTTCATCGCCCACGACCTCAGCGTGGTGCGCTTCATCTCCGATTGGATCGCGGTGATGTACCTGGGCCAGGTGGTCGAGTACGGGCCGGTGGACCGTATCTATCCGCCGCCGTACCACCCGTACACCGAGGCACTGCTCTCGGCCGTGCCCGTGCCGGATCCCAAGGCCCGGCGAAGGGCCATCCGGCTTTCCGGGGACGTGCCGAGTGCGCTGAATCCGCCGACCGGATGCCGCTTCCACACCCGGTGCCCCCGGCGCCGCATGCTGCCGGACCAGGGCCGGATCTGCGAGAAGGAAATACCGCCCTGGCGGGAAGGCGCTCCGGGCCATCGGATTTTCTGCCACATCCCGCTGGAGGTTCTCGGTCAATTAGAGGCGGTGCTGAATGTCGCATAGCCGGGTCAACGGCACGGCCCTTTGCGGGCCGAACCCGGCGGCGCCGGAACCGTGCCACCCGTTTTTTCTGAATCCGCCACCGGGATATCGGTGGGTTCGCTCGAGTGACCGGAAAGGCCTGGAATGAAGATCACGGCCATTGACACCAAACATTATCGGTTGCCGCTGGAGCCGCCGTTCCGGGCATCCTGGGATCCGTCCCCGAGAACGGACTTCGTGGCGACCCTGGTCTTCGTCCACACCGACGAGGGGCTGACCGGAATCGGGTCCGGCGACCGGATGGTGGGCTTCCACGGCCACGAACACCTCTTCATCGGCCAGGATCCCTTTGCCATGGCGCGCCATTCCCAGGTGCTCGAGAACATCGCTTTCCACTACGGCCGTTGCTGGCCCCTGGACCTCGCCCTCTGGGACCTCCTGGGCAAGGCCACCGGCCGGCCGGTCCACCAGCTGCTCGGCGGCGCCTCGGATCGGGTTCCGGCCTATGCCTCCA
>JBJKPT010000012.1:0-4866 GCA_046706045.1 Desulfobacterales bacterium | reverse complement strand
CTCGATTACCCCTGGCCCGGAAACGTCCGGGAATTGCAAAGCGCCATTCAATTCGCCATCGTGAAAAACAACGGTCGACTCATTTACCCAAACGACCTGCCCCCGGAAATCCGCGATTATCGGATGGCCTGCCCGATCCGGGGGCCGTCGTGCAAGCTCGATGTCGACACCGTGGCAACCGCGCTGTCCCGTACCGCCGGCAACAAGGCCAAGGCGGCCCGTCTGCTCGGGGTCGGCCGCGCGACCCTTTACCGCTTTTTGTCCTCCCATGCGGACATCGTCTGATAAAAAAGGCGCCGGAAATCCCGGCGCCTTTTTACTGCACACGCGATGAGGCGGACTAGGCGGCATCCATTTCCCGTCGGGCCGCCATGTCGACCAACTGCCGTTCCCGGGCTTTGTCGATCCCGAGGGCTTGTCGTTTCTTATCGATGTGGGCGATCATCATCTGCGCCATTTCGTGGGGGTCGACGGCAAAGCCCCACTTGCCAAGCCCCTGTTTTTCCAAGCCGTTGAAGAGCAGCTCGTGCCATTTCGTCTCCTTGACGATGGGAAAGGTCACGCCGAAGACCACGTAGACCCCGGAGGCGACGAAATATTGGCCAATGGCAATGGCTTTTTCGCTCATCCATTCGGGCGCGCACCCCACGGCGGGAAGATCGGCAAGGCTCTGGCCCAGACCGCCGGTGCGCACCATTTCCGCCGCGGCGACCAGAATCCGGCTGTTGTCGACACAGGAGCCGAGCCCGAGCACCGGCGGCATGCCGACCGTTTCACAGACTTCCTGAAGGCCGGGGCCGGCCAGGTGGGCGGCTTCCGGGGTGGTGAGGCCCGCTTTGGCAAGGGCGATCTGGGCGCATCCGGTCTGCAGCACCAGAACATCGTTCCGGATCAGTTCCTTGACCAGTTCCACGTGGACCCAGTCCTGCCGGACGCGGGGATTGGTGCAACCCACCACGCCTGCCACGCCGCGGATGCGGCCGTTGATGATGTTGTCGTTTAACGGGGTGTAGGAAGCGCGGAACCGGCCGCCGAGCATGTACTGGATGTATTCGTGAGAAAACCCGGTGACCCCCTGGTTGACGATTTTCGGAATCTCGATCTTGGCCGGGCGGTTTTTAAAGCGGGTGATCGCGCGGATCACGACTTCATCGGTGCAGGCCTTGGGGTTGTGCTCCTCGAGTTCGATGTGGGTGGCCCCTTCGATATGGCAGCGGGGGTTGGTGGTAAACATCGGCGTCCCGTAGCATTCGGCCACCTTGGACAGTCCCTGCTTGATGCACTGGATGTCCACGGTCAAGGCATCCACGGCGCCGGTGACGAGCACCGCCTCGGTGGACATGAAATTTCCCGCGTGGGGAATCCCGTGGCGCGACAGCATCTCGGCGCCGGAGCAGCACATGCCGACCAGGTTGATCCCGCGGGCGCCGGCATCCTTGGCCGCCTTCACCAGGGTCGGCTCGTTGACCGATTCGAGCATGGATTCAAAAAGATTCGGCTCGTGGCCGTGGACGATGATGTTGACCTGATCTTCCTTCAACACCCCCATGTTCACTTCGGCAGCCACCGGCGAGGGGGTTCCGAAAAGAATGTCGGAAATCTCGGTCGCCACCATGGATCCGCCCCACCCGTCGGCCAGGGCCGTTCGGCTGCACTGCTTGACGATGTTTTGGTAGTCCTGGTCGACCCCCATGTGGGTGCGGTTCATGATCTCCATGATTTCGCGCATGGCGCCCCTGGGCACGATGCCTAGCTTGCGCCACAGCTCCAAGGTCTTTTCCGGCACCCGCTTGGTAAAGGGAATTTCACCTTCGACCTGGACGTAGGTCCGCTCCAGTTCCTTGTACAATTCCTTGGCGATCTCCAGGGTGGACTTCTCCGCGGTGTCGATGCCGACCGACTGGGCCACCCGCTCCAGCTTGATGGGGTCCTTGATTCGGTAATCGGTGATTTTCCCTTCCACCACTTCCCGGAACAAGGCCAGCATGGCCATGCCGTGATCCGTATGGGAAGCGGTGCCGGCGGCGACCATCCGGGCGAAGTTTCGGGCCTGGATGGTATCGATGGTGGCCCCGCAAACCCCCACCTTCTCGTAGGGGGCCTTGGCGTTCAACCGGCACGGGCCCATGGCGCAGTGCTTGCAGCATGCCGAATCCGCGCCGATGGGGCAGGCCTTCATGGTGGCCGCCCGGTCAAAGGCGATCTCGACCCCGTCTCGCCGGGCCTTGGCGAGCATCCGGGCCGTGGCCTCGCACATGGTCATGTCCTTGGGATCGGGCAGGGTTTTCATGATCGATTTCTTGTCTTCCGCCATGTGGGTCTCCCTTCGTGGTGAGATTGTGTGAGCTGATGAACCGTGGGGGCTCAATGGGCCTCGCGCGCACCGGCGACGGTCTTTGCATCCCAGGGGCCTCCCGATGGCCCATTGATCCGCAGGAATCAATGCTAATAGTAACGATTACTGATTAATTGAATACCTCTTTCCTGTCAAGGGAAATTCGGGACCGGTTCTAATCCACTCCGAAACCATTATTATCAATTCAGACCAAATTGTTATCATCATGGCAAACCGGTTGAAAAACGAAAAGAGCCCCTACCTGCGGCAGCACTCGCAAAATCCCGTGGACTGGTACCCCTGGGCGGAGACGGCACGCGAGCGGGCCCGGACGGAAAACAAGCCGATTCTCTTGTCCATCGGTTATTCCACCTGCCACTGGTGTCACGTGATGGCCCATGAGTCGTTTTCCGATCCTGGGATCGCGGCCCTCATGAACCGGCATTTCATCTGCATCAAGGTGGACCGGGAGGAACGGCCGGAGATCGACGCCCTCTACATCCGCGCCGTTTCATCCCTGACCGGATCGGCCGGATGGCCGCTCAACGTCTTTTTGACCCCGGAGCTGAAGCCCTTTTTCGGCGGCACGTACTTTCCCCCGTCGCCCCGGCCGGGGGTTCCGGCCTGGCCCGAGCTCCTCGAACGCATCGCGACCCTCTGGGCCGATCCAGCGGCACGCGCCCGCCTCGTCGACGGGGCGAGCGAACTGGTGGAGGTCCTGGGCCGGCCGGGGCCGGCCCGCGCCGGCGCGGATTCGAAGCCGGATGTCGGAGAACTCGTTGAAGGCATCCACCGCCATTACCGCCAGAACCTGGACGCACGCCGCGGAGGGTTCGGCCCGGCGCCGAAATTTCCCTCGCCGTCCATTCTCGGCTACCTGATTTCGGCGACCGCCTTCGACCCTTCGATCAGAATCCTCCCCGAATGGCGTCAAGAGGCGATGGTCATGGCCCGCACGACCCTGGATGCCATGGCCGGCGGCGGCATCTTCGACCAGGTCGGTGGCGGATTTCACCGCTACGCCACGGACACGCGCTGGCACGTGCCCCATTTCGAAAAGATGCTCTACGACAACGCCCAGCTCATCGAAACCTATTGCGATGCATACGCGGTGACCGGAAAAGCCGCATACCGGGAAGTGGCCGAAAAAACGCTCGGTTACGTGCTGCGGGACCTCTCCCGCCCCGGGGGCGGGTTCTATGGGGCCGAAGACGCCGACAGCCTGCGCGCCGACGGCAAGGCCATCGAGGAAGGGGCGTTTTATGTCTGGACCGCCGACGAATTTGCCGCGGCCCTGGATCCGGATACGGCGGCCGTGGCGGCCTTCCGCTACGGGGTCGAGCCCCGGGGCAACGTGTCCCAGGATCCCCAGGGTGCCTTCATCGGCAAAAACATCCTCTTCTGCGCCCACTCCGCGGCGGAAACCGCCGAACGCTTTTCCCGGTCCGAGACCGAAATCCGGACGCTTCTGACCGATGCCGATCGCCGCCTTTTTTCGGTGCGCGAGCGCCGCCCCAGGCCCCATCGGGACGAAAAAGTCCTTTCCGACTGGAACGGCCTGATGCTTTCGGCTTTGGCCCGAGCCGGAAACGTGCTCGATAACCCCGCCCATTTCACGCAAGGCACCCGTACGGCCCGGTTTATCGACGAACACCTCTGGGA
Organism: Desulfobacterales bacterium; assembly: GCA_046706045.1. Taxonomy (GTDB): domain Bacteria; phylum Desulfobacterota; class Desulfobacteria; order Desulfobacterales; family JBDRRP01; genus JBJKPT01. The sequence continues at coordinate 869 of JBJKPT010000012.1, read as the reverse complement.
GGCGGAGACCCGTACCCTCTTTCGCCGGTGGTGCGACGGCGAGCGGGCGGTTCTGGGCACTGCGACGGATTACACCTTCCTTTGCCGGGGTCTTTTGGATCTCTTTGGGGCGACCGGTGAGGGCCGGTGGCTTCTCTGGGCCATCGCCCTGGCCGAGGAAACCCTGGCCCGCTTTTTCGACGCCGGGACCGGACGTATCCTCATGGCGGATCCGGCCGCCACGGACGTGATCGTCCCGGTGAGCGAAGAAAGCGACGGGGTCCTGCCGTCGGCCGGCACCGTTGCCGCCACCACCCTCCTTCGCCTGACGGCCGTCACCCACCGGCCGGATTTTCACCGGGCCGCCGATGCCCTGATCTCGGCCGCGGGAAAGCGACTGCAACGGTTTCCGGCCATGGCCCCCGGGTTGGTGCGGGTGATGGCCGAAGCCCACCGACCGGCCGTGGTCGTTTACCTGGCGGGCCCGCCGACCGACGAAAGCCTTCGGTGCCTGGCAGGAGCCGCGCGTTCGGTTGTCGGGACCAGGGGAGATCTGGTCTTTCTCGATGGCGCCGGCGTGCGAAAGGCGCTTGCCAGTTCCACGCCGGCCGTGGATAATATGGTCACCCGAAACGGCCGGCCCGCGGCCTATCCCTGCGTCGGCACCCAGTGCCAGGCGCCGACCGTCGATCCGGATCGCCTGCGTGAATCCCTGGCGCGCGCGATGGCGCCATCGACGGGTTATCCGCGCGTAGGGCCATCCGATTGACATCGGAGACGTTGGAGAGCCGGCAAGCCCTTCCGCCGGCTGCTTGGCGGCCGTAACGGGCCATCGCGAACTCCGAACCCCTGGTCGCCAGCGATGGCGCCGCCCGGCGAGGCTTGTATGC
>JBJKPT010000011.1:0-4232 GCA_046706045.1 Desulfobacterales bacterium | reverse complement strand
AGGGGATTCGAGAAAAATCATCCCCATCGGATCATTCTTGACCTGCTTTCCAAAACGCACCTCCTGGAATCGATTTTGGAAAACATTTTCGACGGACTGCTGGAGGTGACCGCCGACCGGATGGTTTATGCCAACACGGTCGCACGTTCCCTGCTGGGGCTGGCGAGCGAAGAGTATCTCGGCAAGTCGTTCACGGCGTGTTTCGACACCCTTCAGCAAGAGACGATCCAGCGGTTGCGACGTTCGCCTCCGGTCGTCGCGGGGCTGCTGTCCGAACCGGCGTCGATCTCGGTGAACCAGCGGTTCGTCCTGGTCCGCCTTCTGCCCGTGCCAACCGGTCAGCGGACGGAAATTTTTTTTCTTTCCGATCAGACCGAAACCAGGGCCGCCGAAGAGGCCCTCAAACGATCCCGCCGGGAGCTGGAGGCGATCCACCGGATTCAGCGGGCCCGGAAGATGGAAGCCGTGGGCAATCTGGCCGGCGGACTGGCCCACGATCTGAACAACATCCTCTCCGGCCTGGTCAGCTACCCCGAGTTATTGCTCATGGACATGGGGCCGGAGCATCCGTTTCGAGGCCCCCTGATGACCATTCGCAAATCCGGTGAACAGGCGGCCCTTGTTGTCCAGGACATGCTGACCCTCTCCCGGGGCGGCCTGCCGGACACCGAGCCGACGCGGTTAAACGACATCGCGGCCGAGTACCTGGCCGGCCCGCCCCATCGCCGCCTGATGCGCGATGCCCCGGGACTGACCGTGGAAACCCGCCTTGCCGCGGATCTGGCCTTGACCCGTGGCTCAAAACCGATGCTGGGAAAAGCCCTGGCACTTTTGGTCGCGAACGCCGCGTATTCGATCCGAACCTCGGGTACGATCCGCATCGTCACGGCAAACCGGCGCATCGAAACGCCCCTGGCGGCCTACGACACCATCGACGAAGGCGATTACGTGACCCTTTCCATCGAGGACAGCGGTCCGGCCATGTCCGCCGAAGAGCAGGAGCGGCTCTTTGAGCCGTTTTACGCGAAGAAGGTGATGGGGCGTCCCGATTCGGGCATCGCCATGCCCGTGGTCTGGGGAACGGTCAAGGATCACGACGGTGCCATCGACATTCGTTGCGACAACACCCGGGGAAATACCATCACGCTTTTTTTCCCGGTGCTCGCCGATGCATCCGGCGACGGCCCCGTTTCCGAACAGACCGCCGCCGTCATGGGCCGGGGCGAGACGATCCTGGTCGTGGAAGGGGTCCGGCAGCATCGGGAGATCCTGTTGGGCCGCCTCCAGCAACTCGGCTACCGGGTCACGGCCGTGCCCAACGGCGAGGCCGCCATCCGGTACCTGCAAGAGGGGCCGGCGGATCTTTTGATCCTCGACATGGCCATGGCCCCGGGTATCTCCGGGCTGGAGACCTACCGGCGGATTCTCCAGCACCATCCCCGTCAACGGGCCATTTTCCTCGGCGATTTTTCCGATCGCGCCCTGATCGAGGAGGCCCGGTTCATGGGCGCTGCGGCCTGCCTGAAGAAACCGTACGTGCTTGACAAGATCGGAGCCGCGGTCCGGGAGGCGCTCGACCGGTGACCGGGCCCTTTGTTTTTCCCATGTCCGCCGCATTCCCATTCACCGGATCAAGGAGCCGTTTTGAATCATTCCATGATCAATGCCCGATTTGAGCAGTACCGCTCGGAGACGGCGCTGTTGCTGAAGGATATCCACGCCCTGGTGGCCGACCTCCGAAACGATGAGCTTACCGCCATCATCTCCGAACTGCGTGCCCACATCGGCGAGCCGTTCTTGTTCGTGGTGGTGGGCGAGATCAAGGCCGGAAAGAGCAGTTTCATCAACGCCCTCCTCGGCAGCGCCGTCTGCAAGGTCGATCCGGCCCCGTGCACCGATGTGGTCCAGGAGATCGTCTACGCTCCGGAGGCCGCCGAGACGGCTCTTTCGCCCCTTCTGCGGCGAATCGGACTGCCCGTGGAGATCTTAAAGCAGATCGCCATCGTGGACACCCCGGGAACGAACACGGTGATCGCTCACCACCAGGAGATCACCCAACGGTTCATCCCCAACAGCGGACTGGTGCTCTTTGTCTTCCCCGCCAAAAACCCCCACACCCTGACGGCCTGGCGGCTTCTCGAATTCGTCAGCGATGAATGGAAACGCCGCGTGGTCTTCGTGCTGCAGCAGGCCGACCTCGCCACGGCCGAAGAACTCCGGGTGAACCGGGAAAAGGTGGCCGAGTACGCCGCGGCCCGCGGCATCGAGCGCCCGACGATTTTCCAGACCTCGGCCCGCCGGGAGATCGACACGGGGGATGACCCCGGTTTCGCCGCGGTCCGCGACTACATCCGTCAGACGGTCACCGACAACCGGCATTACTACTTAAAGCTTGTCGCGGCCATGGACTCCGCGGAACAGGTCCTGAAAAAGATTTACGACGCCGTGGTGCAGATGAAAGCGGCCCTTGACGAAGACGAGGCCACCGCCGGCCGGATCCGCCGGTTGATGGAAGAAGGCAAGGCGGGCCTGGACCGCGACACCCGGTACTTCGTCGACCGGCTCCTGGAACAATACGACCGGGTCGCCATCCAGACCAAACGCGAGTTCGAATCGGGTCTGGGCGTGTGGGCCCTCTACAAGCGGGCACTCGGCGCGACCGTGAGCCGCCGTCATTCGATCGAAACCTGGCTGAGCGCCCTTCAGGAACGGTTTTCCGATCGGCTCGGCATTGCCTTCGAAGACCAGATCGGCGAAGGGGCAAGGCAGATGGTCGCCACCCTGCGCGACATTGCCGAGCGGATCGTCGACGAATTGCAGGCCGTGGATCTCTCGCGCGATCGCGAAGCCTTCCAAACCATCGATATCGGTGAAAAACGCGAAGACGTCGTTTCCGACATCCGCCGCCGGGTCAAGGAACTGGCCGAGACCGATTTCGTGTCCGGCACCCTGGCGGCGAACCCCGGGAGTCTGCCCTCCAAGCTGGTGAGCGGAAGCGCCATCACCCTGGTCGGCGCCATGCTCCTCGGGGCCCACATTTCCATTGTCGCCATTGCCGGGGGGGTTCTCACGGGCCTCGGCGTGCTCATGGCCGGCGGATACCTGATGGTGAAAAAGGGGCAGGTCATCCGGCAGTTCAACCAGGCCCTCCTCGAGGGGCGCCAACGGTTCGAAGAGCAGGTGGCCGGCCGGATACGGGCCACCTTCGACACGGCCACGGAAGCGATCCATCGCCGGGTCGAGCCGTTTTACACCAGTATCGCCGAGCGTCGGAAGCGTCTGGAACCCCTGGCCGACCGTGGAAAGGACCTGGACGCCCGTGCCAAGGACTTGCGGGCGCGCATTCAGGAAATGGCTTAAGCGAGGAGGGCGCCGCACGTGAAATTCCGACCGTGCATCGATCTTCACCAGGGGCTTGTCAAACAGATCGTCGGCGGCACCCTGACCGGCGCCGGAGAACCGACCACCAATTTCTGTGCCGAACGGCCGGCCGAGTGGTTTGCCGAGTTGTATCGGCAGGACCGCCTTTGCGGCGGGCACGTCATCCGGCTCGGGCCGGGCAACTCGGAGGCCGCACGCCGGGCGCTCGCCGCCTTTCCGGGCGGGATGCAGATCGGCGGCGGGATCACCGCGGAAAACGCGGCCGGGTGGCTTGACGCCGGAGCCAGCCACGTCATTGTCACCTCCTGGGTCTTTTACAACGGCAAGGTGGACATGATGCGGATCCGGCGTCTGGTCGAAGAAATCGGGACGGAGCGCCTGGTGCTGGATCTGAGCTGCCGGCGCACCACCGACGGCTACCGGGTCGTGACGGATCGGTGGCAAAAGCCGACCACGGAAACCGTCGATCACAGGCTGCTGGACCGGCTCGCCCGCCACTGCAGCGAGTTTCTCGTCCATGCCGTGGACGTCGAAGGCCAATGCCGGGGCATTGAATCGGCGTTGATGACGATTCTGGGTGCCTGGGACGGGATTCCCATCACCTATGCCGGCGGGGTCCGGTCCATGGGGGACATCTCGGCCATCCGGGAACTCGGGCGGGGCCGGGTGGATTTCACCGTCGGCAGCGCTCTCGATATCTTTGGCGGCACCGGCCTTTCCTACCGGGATCTGGCTCGAATGACGACAGACGATTCCTGGCCCGGCACCGGGGGGTAGCGGAAACATGCCGAGGATGCGCTTGGGGGAAGCCATGATCGGTGCGATGGCGTCATTTCGAAAAGGGGGAGGGG
>JBJKPT010000010.1:0-3457 GCA_046706045.1 Desulfobacterales bacterium | reverse complement strand
ACGAGTTCCGATTCGTTGGGGGTCCCGTTTCCGGGGACAATGTCCATGTGGGCGGAGACGACGGCCGCAACCCGCGGATACCCCAGGTCCGCCAGGACCCGGGCCCCGGCCCGGGCATGGGCCGGCTGCCCTTTCATGAGGTCGTGGAGGTACCCGCCGGCGAGCACCAGGGGGATATCGAGGCCGGCGCCGGCCCGGTTGAGGTGAACGGCCAGCAGCCGGGCCAGTGCGGCCACCAGCCGGCAGTGGGCGGGGATCCCGTCGCCGCCGCGGATGCGGCGCCAGAGGGCTTCGCATTCCTCGGCCGTGGGGATGTCTTCCCGGGCGCGGTAATCCGTGAGGCGCCGGTAATCCCCGGGGGTGTCGCAATCCATCGCGACGGCCTGATCGGCCACCGCCACATTCAGGGACCGGGCGTCGTGGCGGCGAAGGTACGCCTGCAGCCCGCCGTCAAAATCGGCGGGAAGGTCAGCCGCCAACGGCCTCGAAATCAGGGGCGGGTGTCCCCGCCGCTCCAGAAAGCACGGGTAGACGACCATGGCCTCGCCTTCCCGGAAGGCCGCCTCAAGGATCTTTATCGTTTCCGGCTTGACCAGGGGAATGTCCACGGGGTGCATGAAAAAAGCGGCGATTTGGGCGTCGAGGCTCCGGACCCCGGCCCGGACGGAAGAGCACATGCCGGTCGCGTAATCCGGGTTGACGACCCATGCGACGCCCATGGCATCCAGCAGGGGCGTGATCTCCTCGGCCCGGTGGCCCAGAACGACCCGTACGTCTTCGATTCCGGCCCGGCGGTACCGCGCGATCATCTCTTCCAGAAAATTCGCCTCGCCCAGGGGAAGGAGGGGTTTCATCCTTCCCATTCGCGAAGAGTACCCCGCCGCCAGAATGACGGCGGCGATTTTTTCGTTTCTTCTCATTGGATCCGCTCCGCCCGTACCTGGATGAGTTCGGCGACGATGCTGACGGCGATCTCCTCCGGCGTTTCCGCGGCGATGTTGAGCCCGATGGGCGAATGCACCCGCCCGAAAGCCTCTTCCGCGAATCCTTCCCCGCGAAGGGAAGCGTAGATGGCGTCCCGCTTTCTCCGGCTGCCGATCATCCCGATGTAGCCGGCCCGTGTCCCCAATGCATCCCGCAGAATCGTTTTGTCGTGGGCATGCCCCCGGGTTACCAGCACGAGGTAGCTGTTCTCGTCGATCTCCAGACCCGCCACGGCCCGGTCAAACGCGTCGAGCACCACGATCTCATCCGCCGAGGCAAAACGCTGGCGATTGGCGAATTCCGCCCGGTCGTCGAGCACCACGGTATGGAAACCCACGAGCCGCATCAGGGGCGCAAGCTTCTGGGAGATGTGCCCGGCGCCGAAGATCCACACGATTCCGCCGTGGCAGAGGGGCTCCACCAGAAACCGTGCATCCCCATGGGAAACCACCCGGGGTTCGCGCGATTCCTCGACGGCCGACGGCATCGAAACCGCCTCCCGCGCCCCGGTGAAGACGCGGGTGCCGTCGTTCCGGAAGAGGCACTGCACCGGCCCGTTGCGAGCGGTTTCATTCGCCGGGATCCCGGTCACAAGCCAGGCCCGTTTGCCCAATTCCAATGCCGATGCCACCTGCCGGTAAAACGAGAGAAACCCCGGATCGTTTCCGTCCACAAACTGGATCAGGACCTGAAGCCGCCCGCCGCAGATCATGCCCATCGCTTCCGCATCTTCGGCGGTAAGAACAAATTCCCGGACCACCGCGCCCTTGCGCGCAAAGGTCTCCTTGGCCAGATCCTGGACCCTGGCCTCGAGAATCCCGCCGCCGATGGTTCCCCGGATGGAGCCGTCGGCCCGAACGATCATCCGTGTGCCGACGGCCCGGGGGGCGGATCCGGATCGGCCGAGGATCGTGGCCAGAACGACGCTTTCTTGCCGTTCGAGCAGTTCCACCATGCTGTCGAATACCTGCATGAACCCTACTCCTTCATTGACGGATCAAGGTTTGAACCCGTTCGCGGACCCCTGCCCGCGCGCCATCCTTGCCGGGGCCGGCGTCTTGCCGGCAAACCGGTCGTCCCGAAGGGTTCGTTTGGCCGCTTGCGGGGCCGGCATCGCCTTTGCGCCCCGGATATCGATTCGAAGTCGAAGCCCGTCGCCTTTCAGGGCCGCTTCCAGGCAATGGACGCCCTGGAGCGATTGCCGGATCGCTTCTTCACAGGCGGCGCGATTTCCATCCATGACATACGCTTCGATGCGAAGCAGGTCTTTTTTCCCTTCACGGGTAAAACCGGCCGTGAAATCCAGAAGGCCGTCCACGGGAAAGAGGGCCTCGTCGAGATCGGCCATCGTCACCGTTTGCCCCCCGGCCAGCGGCACGGCGCCGGCAACGCGCCCCGTCACTTTTTCCAGGCGCCGCAGCACGGTTTGGCACGGGCACGATCCGGGAAGAAACCGGCTCAGATCGCCCGTCCGGTAGCGGATCAGGGGCATGCCCTCACGCGTGAGGGTCGAAAAGACCACCTCGCCCGGCTCGCCGTCCGCCGGGGGGCTGCCGGTGCGGGGATCGACGATTTCGACGAAAAGATCCAGCTCCCGCAGGTGGTACCCGCAGCGGGCCCGGCACTCCACCCCGCCCCCGTAGCCCATCTCCGTCATCCCGTAGTGATTGTAGACCGCACAGCCCCAGCGTTCTTTTAATGCGCCGCGGATCGCCTCCGGGACATGGTCGGTGGTGAGCAGGACATTTTTCGGTGCCGCCCGCCGGTCGCGGTCGTGCCGGGCCAGGGCGAGAACGTGGGTGGGCACGCCGATCAGCGCATCGATCCGCTCCCGTTTCATGAAGGCGAGGGTTTTCCCCGCATCCCGCACCGGGCCGTGGGGGAAGGGGATTGCGCCCAGCCGCTCCAGCCCCGTTTTCAGAAGCGCCCCGACGCTGCCGGCGCGGTCCCCGGGCAAAAGGATCATGACGCGGTCGCCGGGGCCGGCCAGGGTGGACATCCCGTGGTGGAAGAAGTCGATGGTGGCCTCCTGATCCGCTGCCGTGAAGTAAATCCGTTTGGGCGCGCCGGTCGTTCCCGAGCTCTGAAGGGTCACCACACGGCTGACGTCGTCCTGGGAGACGCAGAGAAGCCGCAGCGGATTTTTTCGCAGGTCTTCGGCGCTCGTAAACGGGAATCGCGGAAGATCCGCAAGATCCGTGAGATCCTTTTCCGTCAAGGCGCCAAACCGTTCCCGGTAGAAGGCGCTCCGGGCGCGGGCACGGGCGATCGTCTCTTTTAGCCGGCAAAGCTGATGGGACGCGATCATCTCGCGGGTCAGCCGTTGACCTTTCGGGTTGAGCTTCAAGGCCATCCATTCATCGAGGGGGGTGATCACCATCGGTACCCCTCCGGCAAGTCAACACGCGGGGGCGTTCCGCGGTAAAGCGATTGTCCCCGCAGGCCGGTGAGGTTGTAAGCGCAGAAGGGAACG
>JBJKPT010000009.1:0-5443 GCA_046706045.1 Desulfobacterales bacterium | reverse complement strand
CCGGGAAGAAAGGTTCCCTTCCGGCGCCGGCTGCGGGGGGAGTCGAGCATCGTGGACCGGTTGGTGGAAGAGGGCCGGGGGCTCACCGCCGTGGTGGTGGACACCAAGTCGATCCCGGATCTGCGGCGGGCTCCGGAGCCCTCCGTTGGCATCCCGGCATCCCGCGCGGAAGCCGGAGGAAAAGCGGCTCCGGTTCTCCGCCACGAAGCCGTCCTTCTCGCAAGCCGCGTCCTCCTCTGGGACGAAGCCGTTGAAAAAGAGGAGGCGATGCGGCTGTTGCTGGATGCGTCCTGCCGGGAACAAGGGGCGTATCGACGGACGGCATGGACGCTGCTCCTGGAACGGGAGCGGCAGGGGGAGACTTTTGTGGGGGCGGACGTGGCGATTCCCCATGCACGGGTGCCGGGGCTCAAACAGGCCCTTCTCGCCATCGGCGTCGACCGGGCGGGCATCTGGAACCGCGAGGCCGGACGCAGTGTCCGCGTCATGCTGTTGTTGCTCTCTCCCGGCGATCCCCCGGAAATTCACGTGGAAGTCCTCGGCACGGTCAGCCGAATGGCACGGGACGATTCGTGGCGCCGGAACGTCCTTTGCGCCGGGAGCGCTTCCCAGGTCATCCACGGGATCCATGCCTGGGTGGAATGCCAGCGAAGACCCAAAGAGGGGTGAAAAGCTCCCTTTTCATGGCGTATGGCGTTGACGAAGCGTCCTCCGGGCGGCCCGCCGGCCGGTACCTGCGGATGAGGCGGTCTTCTTCCTCGGCCGGGAGTCGCTCGCCATCGACAAGGCGGAGCCGAACCGAGCCTTTCGGCGAAAGCGCTTCGCCATCATGTCGAAGGTCGCCCGGAGCGCCGCCGGTTTTTTCAACCCGCCCTCGAACCGGGTCGTGGAGCTGGGGGGCCGGATCCGGCTATGAGCGGGTCTCCTGCTCCTGGAGCTTCATCAGGTTTTCGGCGGCGAACGTGATGCCGGGATCCAGGGCCAGGGCCGTCTCGTAGTATTCGATGGCTTTTTGCCGGTCGCCGAGGTCCCGGTAGTTGGAGGCGATGTTGGCGTAGTCGATGGCCGAGCCGGGATCGAGTTCGATGACCCGCTTAAAGCACGCGATGGCCTTTTCGTACTCTCCCCGCTTGAAATGGCAAAATCCCATGAGGTTGTGGATGTCGGTGCGTTCGTTGTCCACTGCCGCCCCCTTCCGGAGCACGGCCAGAGCCGTATCGTAGCGACCCATCTCCTTGTGGCAGACGCCCAGGTAGGAGTAGATCGTGGCAAGATCCTGGACCGTGGGGTCGAGATCCAGGGCCCGTTCGAGAAATTCGACGGCGGCCTCGGGCCGTCCGGACTCCAGAAGGCACCGGCCGATGTAAAAGGAGACGTAGTACTTGCCCGGCAGGAGGGCGTCGATTTCCCGCAGCCGGGGGATGGCGTCTTCGGGCCGCAGGGTTTCGGCGACGATTTTTGCGGCAAACATCCCCACGCTGGTGCCGTGGGACCTTTCCCGGAAGTGGGCCCCGGGAACGATCGTGTAAAATGCCGGCACCTGCAAGGCCGGGTGCATGGTGTCGATCAGGATCACGTCCATCCCTTTTGCGCAAAGGGCTTGGACCATCCGCTCGATTTCGATCCGGATGTTTTCGTCGGAGAGATCGGGAAGCTCCGACATGGCCTTGGTGAGCCCGGGGCGCATGATGAACCCGGCCTCCTCGAGGCGGGTGAACTTCGGCAGCCCGCTGGCCACGAAGTTGGCGCCGGTATTGAAATCCCCGGCCAGTTGGGCCACCTCGGTCAGGGTGCGGCTCAAGGCCTTCTCCGGGTCCGGGGTCGTGCCGGCGGTCCAGACGATTTCGCTTTTTCCCGGGAAGGTGGCCGGGTCATAGGCCAGGGCGCCGACGGTGGGGATTCCCGTGTCCAGCGAGAAGTCGGAGAGATAGAGCTTGATCCCGGCCGCGGCGTATTTGGCGAGCATCTCCCGCACCGCCGGATCGGTCGCCGTCTCCGGATCGATTCCCGGCACCCGTCTGCGCTGGCGGCTCACGATGGAGCAGACGTGCCGCTCCACGATTTCGCTGATGCCCTGGCAGATGGCTTCTTCCCGGCAGTTGCCCGCCGAGGGCCCGTTGAATTCATTGATGGTGAAAAACCAGTTGAAGGGAACCAGCACCTCGCGGCCCTGGGTCAGGTTGAAGGCCCCGGTCCATTTCAGGGGCAGGGACTCGTAGATTTTTCGGGCGGCCGGCAGGTCGTCGGAATCGTCGTGCACGGAGCGGGCGATCTGGGCAAAGGGCAGCGCCCGGTCCCCGAGACGGGCCGGGGTGTCGGTGAAAAAGTGGGCCGGGTCCCGGCAAAAGGAAAAAAAGCTGAACCGTTCGGCGAGTTCCATCACGGCGCTGGCTTCGGATTGCTCGGGGGTGGCACCTTTTCCCATCTGTTTTTTCGTGCCGATGACGGCCCGGGCATCCTTGCCGCAGCGGCTGAAATAGACCGGGATGCCGAGCCGCCCGTTGTCGATGCGTTGGGTCGATTCCAGAATGTCGAGATCGATCGATGCCAGGCGCTCCCGGAAACGGCGCACCGTTTCCGACGGCGACATGATCTTATCCTGGTCGGCGGTAAACCGTTTGATGGCGTCTTTGAGCACGATGGGCCGGGTCATGGGGCCTCCAGTGGAATTTAAATAAGCTATACAAATTTAGTATGGAAAAAGCGGAATCAAACACGATCCATTCGAAACACACAAGCCTTTTTTGGTTTGACGAACCCGCGGCGAGTCTGCTATGAAGCCGGGCAATCATTGCGTGGGGATGTAGCTCAGCTGGGAGAGCGCGGCGTTCGCAACGCCGAGGCCAGGGGTTCGATCCCCCTCATCTCCACCACCACACCACCCACCGCAGATCACCCCTTTGATGATGCCATGTTCGCGTCGATACCTCCCGGGAGCCCGGTTTCGTTGCATTCACGGAAGTCACCGGGAGCCCTTCTTGACCGCTTTTCCGGATGTTGTCAACGCCGAAGGCGGCACGGCCGATCGTCTCGGATCGGGGCCCGCCGTCGTTGCAGGGGCCTGCGGGGTGGTTATGATGAAGGTGCATGCGATCGGTCCGATGCGGGCGGTTAAAGGCTGCGCCCGCGCGGCCGAACGGACCCCATAGACCCAACAACCCCGGAAGGAGCCATCGCCCATGCCCCGCAGCGCACGCGTCGAACGCGCCACCAAGGAAACGCGGATTCGCCTCGAATTCGGACTGGACGGCGACGGAGAAAGCAACGTCCGGACCGGTATCGGTTTTTTCGATCACATGTTGACCTTGTTCTGCGCCCATGGCCGGTTTCACCTGAGCCTCGATGCCGACGGCGACCTCGAGGTCGACGCGCACCACACCGTCGAGGACGTGGGGCTTACCCTGGGCGATGCGATCCGGGACGCGCTGGGCGACCGCAAGGGCATCCGGCGTTACGGCCACGCGGCCACCCCCATGGACGAGTCCCTCGCCGAAGTGGTGATCGATTTGTCCAATCGCCCGTTTCTGGTCTGGCGGCTGCCGACCGTGGCGCGGGGGCGGATTGCCTTTGACGCGATCCTGGCCAAGGAATTTTTCCGGGCCGCGGCGACCCGGGCCGGGATGAACCTGCACGTGCACGTGCCTTACGGTGAAAACGAACACCACGTCCTGGAGGCGATATTCAAATCCTTCGGCCGGGCCTTGGACCAGGCCGCCGGAATCGATCCCCGCATTCCGGGTATCCCATCGACAAAGGGGACGCTGTGAAACCGATCCTTCAGACCCGTGACGCAACTTTTCGGCGATGGCCGATGCTGGGCATGTGTTTGGTTCTCCTCTGGAGCGCCGGGTGCGCCATGGTGCCGAACGCCCCGGTGGTCCGGAAGGATCCCCGGACCATTTCGCCCCTTTTGGTCATGCCGTTTCAGGACATGAGCCGCATTTGCGGCACGGGCACCGGTGTCCTGAGCCCCCTGAGCGGACGGGCGTTCCTGACCGGTCCGGTAGAGACCGGTGCATCGGAAGCCGTGACCCGGATGCTGACGGAGCGGCTGGAGGCGAGCAAAGCGTTCAAGATCATTACCATGGATCAGGCCCAAGCCGAACCCTACTGCTTGCTCCCCGGGTCCGATCAGGCGCGCTCGGTGGCCGATGCCTGGGCTGCGGCAGGGGAGAAAGTCGGCGCCAAGGCGGTGATCGGCGGGTTTATTTTCCGGTTCGAGGGGCGCGTCGGATCCAACTACGGGGTCGAGCAGCCGGCCTCCATCGGCATCGCGTTTCATCTTTTGCGCGTTTCGGACAAGCGGCTGCTGTGGTCCGGTTACGCCGATGAGACCCAGCAGCCCTTGAGCGAGGATCTGTTCAAGGTCGGCACCTTCATCAAGCGGGGCGGCCGGTGGGTGACCGCCCGGGAGTTGGCCGCCGAGCACATCGATCAACTTCTTGAAAATTTTCCGTACCTTCCGGCTCCGGAGAATTCCCGTGCACCGGCAGGAGCACCTTGACAGAAAAATGGTTTCTGGTTAATTTTACCGGTTTGAGAGCCTGCTTGAAAATGCCTGACCGGGTTTCGGTTCCGGGCCGGCGGACACGCCAACCGCGGGCATCGATCGCGGATCGGCGACCGGTGCCGGGAGGCATCCATGTCACTTGTCCGCCGTATCGTCTCAACGCAGTGTTTCGGTGACGGGGGACGGCATCGTTGGCGATTTCTATCCCCGAAGACAAAATAACCGAGATCAAAAATGCCGTCGACATCGTCGATGTCGTTTCGGAAGCGGTAATCCTGAAGAAAGCGGGAAAGAATTTTCTCGGGCTTTGCCCCTTTCATTCGGAAAAAACCCCATCGTTTTCCGTCAGCCCGGAAAAACAAATTTTCCATTGTTTCGGATGCGGCGCGGGAGGCAATGCGTTCACATTCGTGATGAAGCAACACGGCTTGAGTTTTCCCGAAGCCGTGCGGTTCCTGGCCCGCCGATGCGGCATTTCCCTGCCGGAACGGGAAATGAGCGAGGCCGAGAAGCAGCGTTTCACCGAACGCGAAAAGATTTTTCGCGTCAACCGGATTGCCCAGGACTTTTTTCGCCAACTCTTGTCGGGGCGCCAGGGCGCCAAGGCCGCCGCCTATCTGGACAGCCGCGACATCGACGGCCCGATCCGGGAACGCTTCGCCCTGGGCTATGCGGCCGGCGCCTGGGACGGCCTGGTCCAAGAACTTCGTTGCCGCCGCGTCCCCCTCGAGATCGCGGAAAAGGCGGGATTGGTCATTGCGAATAGGACCGCCCGGGGTATTTTGATCGATTTCGCGACCGGCTCATGTTCCCCATCGCCGACGTCGGCGGTCAGGTGGTGGGATTCGGCGGCCGGGTGATCGGCAAGGGTGAGCCCAAGTATTTGAATTCACCGGAGACGCCCGTATTCAACAAGCGTCGTATTCTCTACGG
>JBJKPT010000008.1:0-1595 GCA_046706045.1 Desulfobacterales bacterium | reverse complement strand
TCGCGGCTCAAGGTGCAACTGCACGAATTCGTCAAACGCTTCCGGATCGACATCCTCATTGTGGAAAACGCGCTCACCATCCCCATGCAGGTTCCCCTCGGCCTGGCACTCACCGAGATGCTGGCCGAAACCCAGATTCCCACCATCGCGCACCACCACGATTTTTATTGGGAACGGGTCCGCTACGCCGTCAACGCGGTGGGCGATTATCTGCAGATGGCCTTTCCGCCGCATCTGCCCAACATCCGCCACGTGGTGATCAACTCCGAAGCCCGGGAACAGCTCGCACGGCGCACCGGTGTCTCCTCGCAGATCATCCCCAACGTGATCGACTTCGCCAACCCGCCGGTGATCGATGCGGCGCGCGCCCTGCGCTTCAAGGCATCGATCGGCCTGGGGCCCGCAGACCGGATGATTCTCCAGCCCACACGGATCGTTCAGCGAAAAGGCATCGAACATGCCATCGAACTCATCCGCGCCCTGAACGATCCGAGAAACAAGCTGGTCATTTCCCATGAAGCCGGCGATGAGGGCTTCGAGTACGCCGAATGGCTCCGGGACTATGCCTGTCAACAAGGGGTTGATCTGCACCTGGTCGGCACCCGAATCGCCGATCCGTGGCACAGGGACGGTGCGGATACGGTCTGCTCCCTCTGGGACATCTACCCCTTTGCCGACTTCATCACCTACCCGTCCCTGGTCGAAGGCTTCGGAAACGCCTTTCTCGAAGCCATCTATTTCAAAAAACCGATGCTCATCAATCGATACGCCACCTTTGTCCGGGACATCGAGCCCTTGGGCTTCGATTTGGCCGTCATGGACGGATTCCTCTCCCAGCACACCGTGGAGACGGTGCGCCAGGTGCTCGACTCCCCTGAACGGCGGCGCCAAATGGTCGAACACAACTACCGTGTCGCGGCCCGCCACTACGCCTACGATGTCCTGCGAAGCCGTTTGAATGAAATCCTCGGGAGCCTCGCCGGAGGCCCCTTTGCCCCCCTTCTGCCGGCCGCCGACCCCAGGACGCCGGTCGGGGTTCCCCCCGAAACCATCCCGCAGCCGATGGCCCTTCGTCATTATCGCCAGAACGCCTGCCGGCCCCGGTCGTCCGTCGGCCCTTGATGCCGGAACGATCCGTCATTATGGTAAGGTGTTTATCTGCCAACGACCACTGGAGCCGTCGCCATGCCCTTTGTGCGAATCCCGGGACTGAACGGAAAACTCTATGTCCCTGAAGACGTGCCGACCCGGGCACGGAAGCACCCGTGCCCGGATTGCCACGCCTGCCAGCGATGCAGCGACGAGCGCTGCCACCTCTGCCGCGAAACGGCTGTCGTGCCGAGTCCCGGAAAGACGTGCCGAATCCGGCACCACCCCGCCGGTGCGCCCCCCCGCCCGCGATGACCGGTCCGGCGCTTTGGGCCGCCACGCGCCGACATTGAACCCGTGGCCTCGATCCCGATCTTGGGCCGTCGGCATTTTGTCCCCGAACCAGAAGGATACCGCGTAATGTTCCAAAAGGCCGCCAACCGACCACGCCTCTGCCCCCATTGCCTAAAACTGGTCGGTGCCACCGACGATCGCTGCCCCTGGTG
>JBJKPT010000007.1:0-4352 GCA_046706045.1 Desulfobacterales bacterium | reverse complement strand
GCCGCCAACAATCGGCGGGCCTCGGTCAATGTGTCTGGGAGGATGCTCATCTTCGTCGTCCGAGAAATCGCGCTACCGGGCGTTGGTTTCCATCCACGACCCGTGGATGGATTTGGGTACGACGATTTTTCTGCAAAAAGAGTGCCGCTTTTGGAAGGTTGGTCCGTATCGAAAGGACCGGGCGCACCGGTTCATGGAAACCGCGTCAAACGGCGCGGTCGGTCCGCCGGGTCAGCTGACCGAGGGCTCCGCCGGTGTCTTTACCCCGGTAGTATTTGGAAGCTATCTCAAAAAAATGAGAGGAGATGATTTCAATGGGTGGGAATCACTCCGGCCGGTTCGGAGAGGACCGTTTACGGCCGGAGTGATGTCATGGGACGGGGATTCGGAATCAATCGAACTGTTTGGGTCGCCGCGGCGGTCGGTCGCCGCGCGGCCGATCCTCGCGCGGCCGGGCCATGTTGACCTTGATCGGCCGCCCCCCGAGGGTGGAACCGTCCAATTCACGGATGGCCGCTTGCGCATCCTCCTCCACGGGCATCTCCACAAAGGCGAACCCCTTGGATCGACCGGTTTCACGATCCTTGATGATTTTCACCGTTGAGACCTCGCCAAAGCGACCAAACGCCTGCTCCAGTTCCGTCTCACTCAACTGATACGAAATGTTCCCCACGTAAATGTTCATCGGCCCCCCTGAAAGAAAATGCCGTGCTATTGCCCCTCTTCGTCCATCGCCAAAATCCCGACCAACAGCACGGAAATCGGGACTTGACGCACTGCACTCCGGCCACCCGGCGGTGGATCTGTATGCTTCGATGCATAAGGCAAATTTTTGGCGAACACAATAGGTTTTCATATTAGCCCAAGTGCCCGCGATTCTCCAGGGATAATTGGGGCCGCTCCCCATCAAGCCCTCCCACCCATGCCCGCAGCGACGACATCTTACGGATTTCGCACTGAAATCCATTCGGCACCGGCATGCAATGCCGGAGGCGCTAAAAGAGACGCCCGCCGGTGCGCACGACCCTCGGCCGGGCGCACCGGCGGGCGTCGTCCCGGAGCGTCAGCTTCCGCTTACGGTCGATTCGGCGGAAATTACAAGAAGCTATCTGAAAAAAGTTACCTCCTGTTGAAATGGCCTCTTGAAGACGGGGAAGCGCGGTCGGCCGGATGAATCGACCGTCGGCGCTTCTTTTCGATGCGTTTGGGAAAAAGCGCTCCGCCGGAGATGCTAGTTGGTGCCGCTCTCGCCCTGGAAGCCTTCCCATTTCGGCAGAAGTTTTCGCAATTTCAGCTGATAATCGATGCGTTTCTGGGCGAACTCGGCCTCGACGGAGGAAAGCTCCTTTTGAAGCGCGGATACCTTTTTGGCATTCGGGTCTTTTTGGACCAGCTCGGCATAGAGGGCGGAGCGCTTCTCATAGATCTTTTCCCGGAGGGCCTGGGTGTCCTTGAAGAAATCCTCGCGCGCCTTGTAGATCTTTTCCAGATCCTCCCGGCTCACGTTGCCGGGGTAGCCGTAACCGTGGCCCCTCATCCCGTAACCCAGGGCGCCGAAGCCGTAGCCGCAACCCGCACCCATCATGCCGTAGCCGTAGCCGGGTCCCATCATGCCATAGCCGTAACCCCTCCAGCTGCGGCCTTGGCCCCGCATGCCGTAGCCGTAGCCCGGGCCGTAGTATCCATAACCCGGGTTTTCGGCACCGTTGTTCTGACCGTTGGCGCCATTGTTCTGGGCGACGGCGCGATTGCCGCTCTGGACGACGGCACCCGAGCCCATCATCCCGTAGCCGTAGCCCTGGCCCATCATGCCCGTGTTGCTGTCGGCGAAAGCGACCGCCGAAACCATGGAAAACATGAGAATCGTTCCAATTATCAAAAGCTTCTTCATTGGGTGCCCCTTCTGCTGGAAATCGTTTGAGTCAAACTTTTTAAAGGGCTCGCCCGCAAATGCGTCCGAAGGTCCTGCCGAATTTCACGGGCGATGCGTTTTGGGTCAAATTCATCCGAAGATAACGATCCATCCGGAATCGTCGAGGGCAGGCGGGGCGCCTATCGGCATCCGCCGCCGTAGTAACCGCCATTGCCCGGACCGTAGCCGTAACCGGTTCCCATCATTCCGTAGCCGTAACCCGGCCCCATCGCGCCGTAGCCGTAGCCCGCGCCCCTCATCCCGTAACCGGGCCCGTAGCCGTTGCCGTAACCGCGCCCGGGGGCGTAGCCATTGGCCGGACCGTTGGCGCCGTAACCCGAACCCGCGGCGGCGTAGCCCTGCCCCCCGGCAGCCGGGGTCATCATGCCGTACCCGAAGCCCTGCTGGCCCCTGGGGCCCCTGTTGTTCTGGGCAAAGGCAAAGGTCGCAAACACCGCAAAGACCAGAATCGTTCCTATCACCGCAAGCTTTTTCATCGAGAAATCCTCCTATAGTGGATTGTTTGAATCGAAGGTTGTCCGCGTTTCGGCCATATGTATATCAAGAGCCGTGCCAGCTTTTGCGGGCGAAGATGAATTCCACCGAATCCATATGGAACTATATGAAAATTCATGATTTCCAGTATTCGGCGGGGTCGCCGACCCACCCTTCCGAAGCCGTCGGCCGCCGATGAAGTGGGGCCAAACGATCCAACCTGCACAAAAAATCGGATTATCTGTGTCGAAAGTATCCAGCTCGGAGAAAACACTTTGAAAATACGGAAAATAAGATTCCGCGCCGGAACGGCGCCTCTTTTCCGGATCGGTCGCCGAAGTGCTCCGGGTATTGCAACTCCTTACTTCGTGGATAATTTGACGTTGTCGTGCAGAAGGGAGGATATTCCTTGAGCTATTATTTCAGCCGCATTGTGGAAACGCCTTTTGAGGACACCGTATCCCGGGTGATGGATGCCCTGAAGGAAAATGGCTTCGGGGTCCTCACCGAGATCGATGTCCGGCAGACGTTGAAAAAAAAGCTCGATATCGACTTCCGGAACTACCGAATCCTCGGCGCTTGCAACCCGCCCTTCGCCTACAAGGCACTACAAGCGGAAGACAAGATCGGCACCATGCTCCCCTGCAACGTGGTGGTCCAGGAAACGGCCGGCGGCAAGGTCGAAGTGGCGGCCGTCGATCCCCTGGCATCGATGCGGGCCATCGACAACCCCGGTCTCCGGGAGATTGCCGAGCAGGTTCGCAACCTGCTCAAGGCCGTTGTCGACCGACTCTGAAGACATCTCCTGGACTAGCAGGGTTCGCCATGAAGGTCGCGCCAGGCAGCCCGGATGAACCTTACGGGCCTCGCAGTGACTTTTTTTCCGCATTGCCCCAACGATCCGGCCCCTCCGCCTAGAGAGGGCCCGCCCATCCTTCCCGGTGCCCTCATCGATTTCGAAATCCCGGAGTATGCTCATCGCGAACAAGGGCAGGGTGAACACCGCACCGATCACGAACTTGCGCAACTGGTCCCGGATCTCCGCCTCCCGCGCCGCCTGCTCGGCGTCGGTTCCGATTTCTGCATCGTCGGGGAGCACGACGTTGTAGCCGGCCCGTCGGATCGTTTCCGCGATGTCGTCGATCGTGATGAAGCCGGGCAGGTCGATTACGTTCGCCCGTTCCGAGGCGAAGTTCATGGAAGGGGAAAAAGGATCCAATCTCACCGGGAATGGAGGAAAAGCGGGTCACCGGGTTACAGGCCTCACGGTGGGGCCGAGGAAATCCGACAAGGGACCGGGAATTCGTATGGCTTCCATTACCCGGGTTTTCAAATTTTGAAATCAGCCCATGTAAAGCCGCAGGAGGATGTTGACGGCCACCAGGGCAAAGAGGGCCGGGAGCACCATCAGGCGCGCGGCCCGCTTCGGCGAGCCGGCCAGGGGGAGTATCGCCCGGTGGCCCCGCTGGATTCCGAAGTAGAGGCCCACCAGCAAGAGTATTCCCTGGATTTGTGGAATCCAGCCCGAAAACAGGGGGTGAAAGGGAAAATCGGCCGTGCCGAAAAGGTTCCAGCCGAGGCCCAGGGGATCGGAAAGAACCCCCAGGATATAGTGGTAGTTGATCATCAACGGCGGCAGGCTGAAGGCGATCCAAGCGAATATCCCCACGGGCACGAGGACGTAGGCAAGCTGCAGGGTCACGTCCTTATCCGGCGCCGGCCGGCCGGCCATGCGGTTCGCGGCCTTTCCGGTCCAGCGGAACAGCCAGGGCACGGCCAACAGGGCCGATCCCCAGAGCACGCCCACGTAGGCGAGCCAGGGCAGGATCCGGCGGGTTTCGGTGACGTTCGCCGCATCCCGGATAAATCCCCAGGGCCCCAGCATGGTCACGCTGAAGACGATCGCCACCACGAGCATGATGACGATGTTGGTCATCTCGTCGAA
>JBJKPT010000006.1:0-5615 GCA_046706045.1 Desulfobacterales bacterium | reverse complement strand
GACAACATATCATCATAAAACCCGAAGGGTGACGGTCTATTTTTTGAGGTCAGTGGAAATTAAGGACAGTCTCATGATGGCGCGCCTGCGTATCGGGGCAAACAGATGCTTCAAAAAGATCAATCGGGGAAAATCGGCGCTTTTTGGGTTCGGTGCGCTGCTGCTTTTGAATGGGAGCGGGTTTGCGCCGTTTCCCATGGTGCCGAAATTTGCGATGTTCCCGCAATGGTCGCCGGTTGCGGCAGCGGCGGAAACCGATTCCCGGGGCTCCTTTCCGGAAGACGGACTTGAAGAGGCGGCACCCCGGCCACCCCAAAAACAGGTGGACGAATACAATGCCGAGGTCCCCAAGACCGTCATCGATCTTCAGCAATACCGGAAGACCACCTCCATCGCCATCCGGAACCGCAACGGTCGGGAGGGGACGGCCACGCTGATCAACCTGAATCCGACCATCAATGCGTGGTTTTTGCTTCTGACGCAGTGGAAAGACGGCCGGGCTTCGGGAGCCTATCATTTGGAAAACCCCCGGCCTTTGGCCCAGACCCTATCTCTCGACCCTCGTTTCCCCGAGGGCATCGCGGTTGGCTGGCAACACGAAATCGATCGCTGCGCCCTGTGGTCTTCTCCCACGGGATCCGAGCTGGCGCGGGCGTCGGACTCGGGCGCCCCCTATGCCCCTCTTTGCGGCGGCCGCCTTTTCCTTCGCAACAAGACCATAGGGCACAAGACCACCATGGAGCAGGTGACCGATCTGCTCCGCACCCACGTCTGGCAAGGGGAGGAGATAACGAACTTAGTGAAAGAGACGTTTTATCGGGACGCCTACCTCGATACCTCTGCGGTTGTTAAAGGAAAAAGCCCCTCCATCGGGGTCGGGCCGCGGCCTCCCGGAGCCCCGGCACCGCCCCCGGTCGATCCGCGCTATTCCAACGATCTGCTGGAACCCGAGGAATTGGGCATCGCGCTCGAATCGGACACGGGTACCAAGGTTTCGGTCGGTCGGTGGTATCGCGTCAGGGACTGCCCGGGCGTTTATGTGAGCGTGATCCAACCGGACCTTGTGGACGTAGGGGTCATCGCCGGCCAGAAAAAACGGGTCCACCCCCTGGACGAGGTCGAGTCCAAGGCCCTAGTGTACATGGTGGCTTTTGATTTGGGCCAATTCAACCTGGGCTTTGAGATGGGCACGGAGCACCCCCAGGTGAATTGGTCCGAGCGGATCCAGGACCGGATGCGGGATGATACCCTTCCGGGTCCGGATGGGATCGGAACCGTGGCGCCGCTGGAGATGACCGGGTTGGTCAGTCCCGCCGTCAGGGATCGGGTCGCCGCCACCTTCGTGGGTGGATTCAAACGTTACCACGGAGCTTTTCGCTGGGGCGAACTATCCCTCCGAAACCACGGAAGCCATTTCGGATTCATCGAGCACGGCACGGTTCTGAGCAAGCTTCAACCGGGGCTTGCGACCGTCGTGGTGGATGCGGACGGCACCGTCGACCTCAAGACCTGGACAAAAAAGGATGACGCGGATCTTTGGCGGATCCGCTTTGCCCGTCAGAACGGGGTTCCGATCATCGACCACGACCCGGTAACGGGAACTTCCAGGGCGGGGGCACTGGTGCCCCGGTGGGGCCAAGGCAACTGGTCGGGATCCGCGGATAGCCAGTACCGGACGCTCAGGGCCGGGCTGGGCCTTCAGGAGCATGAGGGCCGGCGGTTTTTGATTTACGGGTATTTTTCCGGCGCGACGCCGTCGGCCATGGCCCGGATCTTTCAGGCGTATTCGTGCCGGTATGCCATGCTTTTGGACATCAATGCCCTGGAGCATACCTATCTGGCCCTCTACCGCCGTCAGGGTTCGAAATGGTCCGTTCAACACCTGATCAAGGGCATGGGCGTGCTGGACAAGACCATCGGGCATCGGGTGTTTCCCCGTTTCCTGGAATATCCGGACAACCGCGATTTTTTCTACCTTGCGAGAAAAGGCAACCCATGAAACGCTGTTTTATCATCCTTCAGTGCATTCTTTTCGTGGGCATGACGGCCGGAGAAGCCCGGCCCGGGGATGCCGGCCGCCTGGCCCGGCAGAATGAAGCGCTTTTTCTTCAGCTCCAGAGGGTCCACCACCTGAGCAAGGAGCAGATGGCGACGGTGCGGGCAATTTTTGCGAGATCCGGCTATATGGGCCAGGGAAACCCGGCTGTCACCAGACACCCGGCGACGGTTGCGCAGTGTGAAGAAAAACTCGCAACCGATGGCATCCGGTACGAGAATCCGGTCTTTGAAAAAATTTGCGGCGCCAAATACATGGCGCCCCTTTACAATCCCGCCGTGGAAAAAGCGGAGGACGCCCGGGCCTGCATCGATCAGTTTGAATTTCCCGACATCCCCTGTGCCTATCCGGTGGTTTGGGTGCGGGCCCGGGAGGCGGCGCAGATCTGTGAGGCGATGGGCAAACGCCTGTGCGATGCCCATGAATGGGAGGGCGCCTGTGCGGGGGCCCTTGAAGCGCCGGACTACCGGTTCGACCTGGCGGCAGGAAAAAGCCCTGAAGCGGCGATCCGGCGCATGCGCGAGGTCCACAACCGAAAATACCGCCCAACGAAGTCCTGGAGCTACGGGGCCGCTTTCCGGAAG
Source organism: Desulfobacterales bacterium (assembly GCA_046706045.1). Classification (GTDB taxonomy): domain Bacteria; phylum Desulfobacterota; class Desulfobacteria; order Desulfobacterales; family JBDRRP01; genus JBJKPT01. The sequence continues at coordinate 2,975 of JBJKPT010000006.1, read as the reverse complement.
GGCATTTGCGCCCAATCCGGCACCAAGACCCCCGGCTGCAACGGAGGGAGCTGGACGGGCTGTGGGTCCAACACCTTTCCGGCGGGCTTTTTCCCGCAGTGCCACAGTTCGCTGATGGTCTACGACCTGAACGGCAACGCCGCCGAGATCATGAACCTTCCCCTCAATGAAAAACAGATGGCAAGCCGGGGCAGCCGTGAGTACGGGTATACCGAGTTGAAGGGAAGCTGGTTCATCTTCGATACATACAGGGCCCACGAAGACTGGTGCCGTTGGCGGGCGCCCTTCTGGCACGGGACCCGGGTCATGGACCCGAAGAGTCACCGGAACTACCATCTTGGCTTTCGATGCTGCAAGACCATTGACCGCTGAGGATGGATGGAACGTCAAAAAGACTTCAAACCGTCATGCCGGTCCCGGATCAGGTCCGGGATGGCGGCTCCGGAATTCACAAGAGGTTGAATTTACTGGATAGCACAACGTTTCACGGCGTGCCCGGCGTGCGCCGGAATGATAAAAAAGGGAAAAACGATCCTTTGCGGCTTTATCAGGATTCGTTTTGGATTTTGTTTAGGTGGAGCATCCGGTGGAGTTTTTCGATGACGCCTTCATGGGTGAGAACCGGGGCAAGCCTTGGATTCTGCAACGCCTTGATGAGCGAGCAGGGTTTGCCGTTGATCCAGGCCATTTTATAGATCAGGCGGAGGCCATGGCTGTAATCGGCATAGTTCTTGCCGTGAAAAAGGCTGAGGGGTTGGATCGGTTTTCCATCTTCCTCATGCCATCCATAAATGGCGACTCGCCCGGGTTTCCGATTCAGGCGGTTGGTAATCACCACGTCTTTCTTGTTTCCGGAAATCAGTTCTCCTAAAGAGCACCCATCCCTAAGGCATTCGATTCGGAGCTTTTTTCGATATTTCAAGAGATATCCCGTCGACCGCATCATCGGCCCGGCGGGCATCGGTTCGGGTTGCAGGTGGCATGTGGATTGGTGATAGATGGCGTCGACCATTTTGGGCGTCGGCAGAACGCAACCGTAGGCCTTGCACACCGCAACAGCCGAAGGGAAACCGAGAGGAATTCGCAGGAAATCCTTATTCGATCCAATGGCGAGGTAATCCGGCGAAACATAAATCACGGCCGTGATCGTCCCGCCTCCCGGTTTATGGTAGGTCAGGCAGACCGGCTTGAACGTTCTCAGAAAGTCGGGAACATTGCCCCGTCGGAGCTCTTCCAGGGCTTTGGCATCCCGCTCTTCGCACGTCATGTTCATGGTTTCCCGGGCGAACTGCGACCCGGTGATCGCATTCGAGGGGCGTTTGGGGATACTCTTGAGATAGAGCGTGCCCGGTATGCCTTGAACCGCCGAGTCGGCCGCACCAAGAGGACAGGAAAAGATCAGCAAAAAACAGGCCAGATACCCAAGGCGCCGGAACGGTCTTCGGACGACAAAAATATCCGAGAAACGTCTATCGGGCATGATACTTAACCGCATCCTTATTCGAAAAATGTTTCAGACAATATCACGATCATCGATTCGCTGGGAGCCGCAGGAGGAGAGGTATTCGACCATTCAGAAGCGCAACAATAGCTTGTATCGACTTCGAGCAGAGGCATATTGGATCTCTTCATATTTCCCTTTTTGGGGATTGTCAAACATGTTTTCATGACGATTCGGTAGTGATTCCAATTTTGATGAACTCGCAAAAAGTCGTTTTTCCCGCTTTGTTGTCATCCCGGCGGAAGCCGGGATCCAGTAAAATCAACGCGTTCTGGATGCCGGATCTGATCCGGCATGAGGGTTTGAGGACTTTTTGCGAGTCCGTGTCATTTAGGGGGAATAGTTATGAAAAAATTTTTGATTGTTTTTGTAATATGCATCCTTATCAGCCCAACGGTCGGTGCGATGGAAGTCAACGTCGGCCTCGAACCATTTCCGCCATTGATAAATGATAACAAGACCGGATACACGATCAAGTTGCTGGATGCCATCGAGCAACATTCGGATCTCAAATTCAACATAAGGATCATGCCTTATAACAGGGCAAAGCGCGAATTGAAAGAAGGGAAATTGCAGCTCATCGGCCAAACTCCTCAAGGCAGGGAATCAAAAGAGTTCTATTCATATGCCCAAGATGTGAAATGGTCTTTGGAGACTTATTCAGACATATACATGATGACACCGGTAGATCCGGATCTGAAAAAGATAAAACGGATCGAACCGATCGGGACTCCCCGTGGAAATAAAGAATTTTTTTCTGAAATGTTCGGGATTCCCATTAAAAACTTTTATGGTGGAACGATCGAGAATCTGCTAAGAATGTTGGCAAAAGGCAGAATCAAGGCGTTTATATTTGAAAGGGCATCCACGATGACGATGATCAAGAAGCTCAAAATTAAAAATGTTTATTATCGTTTTTATGGAAAGGACATCGGGGCCAGCTTTGCCGTCAGGAAAGACAAGGAGGGAAATGAAATAAAAAAAACAATTGATGAAACAATAAAAAAGTTGGATCTAAAAAAAATATTCAAAGGATACAATAATTTCATCCACATGCCCGACCACGGAGTGGTCTCTATAAATTGATGGTCCCGCAAAAAGCCGTTTTTTCCACTTTGTCGTCATCCCGGCGAAAGCCGGGATCCAGTAAACTCGACACGTTCTGGATGCCGGATCAGGTCCGGCACGACGGCTCGAGCACTTTTTACGAGGCCATCAATCTTTGGCAGCACATCATCCCGCGGACACCGAATACTAAGACGAGCATAATTCTGTAGACACAGTTGAGCATGAAATGGCTTCAATCAAGCCTTAAAATGGAAATGATGTCCATGCACTTATGATCGCCTTAGTGCTTTGGGGCATAAATTCAGTGACGTATTTTCAGGCCGCCAGTTTTTGCTTTACGTCGAATCTGGAGAGCAATTTTTTTAAATCCTCTCGGGTGAATTTCCACTCGAAAGGTTTCGACACT
>JBJKPT010000005.1:0-6782 GCA_046706045.1 Desulfobacterales bacterium | reverse complement strand
CCGATGACCAGAACCTGGCAGGCCCAGAACACGGCGCCGACCAGCTCCAGGAAATCGCCGCGAGCGATGGCTGCCCCCTGGGTGATGCTCAAAAAATACATGCCGAGCGCGGCGAGCACGGCGCCGGCCCAGGTTCCCGCGGTCGGCCGATGACGGGCAAAAAGCCCCAGCATCGGAACGAAAATCACATAAAGACCGGTGATGAAGCCGGCCTTTCCCGCCGTTGTCCAGACCAGCCCGACCTGCTGAAACGCCGCCCCGAGAAACATCGCCGAGCCGGCCACGGCCCCGGCCCCGGCCGCGGCCCCGAGCCCGCTGGAAACCCCCTTTTCCCGCCGGGCCGGAGCCCGACGCTCCAAAACGATCAACAGGGGCAGGAGCGTCAGGCTGCTCAGCAGAAACCGCATGGCCATGAAGGTAAACGGCCCGATGAAATCCATCCCCATCCGCTGGAAGACAAAGGCAAACCCCCAGATGGCGGCGGTGGCAAGAAGCAGGGCATCGGATTTTAAAGGAACCATCGTCAATCCGCGGCAGATTCGAAGTCGTTTGAATTTAAGCCCGTTTCATCAACGGACCGACGTGAGGGCGCACCCGGGCCGCGATCGGACGCTTTTTTATACCGTCTGTCCATGACCGCGGGTGATCGAAAAAAGGCGCGGCCACCTTACACGGGGCGTCAAATCCGCGTCAAGCCATCCTTATCCATCGCAACAAAATTCCAAAACGGGTCACCCGCCTCCGCAACAATCTGGTCCCCGATCGATCCGTGACCCATTCATGGTTTCCATTCCCGCCCCAAAATCGCCGTTTGTCGCGCCTATCGGTCCTTCATCGCAACGGATTTGCCCTCCATATCCCCAAATTCTTAACGTCTGCTGGAAACCGCCGGAGAAGGTTCCGGTTGCCACGGCCTTGAATCATGGAAAGGAAAAGCAATGCTCATCGCGATGCGACAGGCTTCCGGGGCCCAGGCCGCGGGCGAAACGGCCACGCGCGCGGTGGACCGCCCGGATCCGGATATCGCCCGGAGCGAATTCACCCGTATTTTCGACTACCCGCTCATGGCCGGGATGGGGTATGACGTCGGATATGGTCCACAAAAATAAAGCGATATTCGGAAAGCGCTTTCTCGTCGAGATCGGCTACACGCTGGTCTTCGACACCCTGATCGCCGGGATCCTGACCTATATCCTGAAAGATACCTCCTTTCGGGCCTATTTTATCATCTCCCAGGCCATCGGACTTTCCATCTGCGCCCTCTGCCACGCCGGCCTCTTCCTTATCCGGCCCCAGCGCCCGGCGCTGATCGCCGCCGTGATCGGAATCGCGATCGTTTTGGGCGGCCTTCTGGGCGGGGCCCTGGGCGGCGCGCTCACCGGCGAACCGGTCATCAGCTTTTTCCATCAGCCCTCGATCACGGTGCGCACCGTCGTCTTGAGCCTTCTCTTCGGCATTGTCATCGCCTTCTTCTTTTTCTCCCGCCGGGAAATGGAGGAAATCCGGGAGGTGGCGAACCGGGAGCGCATCCGGCGCCTGACCGGAGAAAAGCAGGCGATCCAGACCCAGCTGAAGCTCCTCCAGGCCCAGATCGAACCTCACTTTCTCTTCAATACCCTCTCGACCGTCGCAAGCCTTATGGATACGGATGTCGCCGCCGGAAAAGCCATGCTGACCGATCTGACCCATTACCTGCGGGCATCGCTTACCACGACCCGTGCGGCCTGGACCACCCTGGGCGGGGAGCTGGAGCTCGTCGCCGCCTACCTGAACATTTTGAAGCGCCGGATGGGCCGACGGCTTCAGGTGAGAATTGACGTTCCCGAAAACTTAAAACCCCTTCCCATGGCCCCCATGCTCATCCAGCCCCTGGTGGAAAACGCCGTGATCCACGGCATCGATCCGGAAATCGATGGCGGCGCCATCGAAATCCGGGTGGAACGAGACGCTCATGCGGTTGCGATCGCCGTGGCCGACACGGGCCGTGGATTCCCGGAGGATCCCCGGGCCGGGGGCATGGGAATCGCCAATGTCCGGGAACGGCTCTTTGCCCTTTACGGCGACAACGGCCGACTGCGATTCACCGAAAACCGGCCCCAGGGAGTCCGGGCCATCATCGAGGTGCCTTATGACGACATCCCCTCGCGCGGTCATTGCCGATGACGAAGCACCCCTTCGGCACGCGCTCAAAGCCGAACTCGGCCGTGCCTGGCCGGCGCTTTCCATCTGCGCCGAGGCGGAAAACGGAATCGAGGCCCTGGAGCAAATCACGACCCTTCGGCCCGAGATCGCATTTCTCGATATCCGGATGCCGGGAATGACCGGCATGGAGGTCGCCCGCGAGGTCGCCGCTTTTTGTCGGATCGTCTTTATCACCGCCTACGATCGGTTCGCCGTGGAGGCCTTCGAAAACGAGGCCGTGGATTACCTCCTGAAACCGGTGGAACCGGAGCGTCTTTCCCGGACCATCCAGCGCCTGAAGGAACGTCTCACCCATCCCGCCCCCATGCCCGAAGCGATCACCGCAGCCCTTCATGCCCTGGAATCCCGCCTGGAAAATCGCCCGCCCGCCCACCTCAAATGGATCAAGACCCTGGAACGGGACACGATCCGCCTGGTACCGGTCGATGAGATCCGCTGTTTCGAGGCCCAGGACAAGTACACCGTGGTACGCACCCGCACCGAGGAATTTCTCATCCGCAAACCGATCCGGGAACTGGCCGAAGAGCTCGACCCCGAAGCGTTCTGGCAGATCCACCGGGGCACCATCGTCAATGCCGCCTTTATCGACAAAGTCAGCAGCCAGTTGACCGGCCGGTATGCGTTGACCTTGAAGGGCATTGACGGCACGTTCATGGTGAGCCGGCGGTTTCGTTGTCGATTTAAAGCCATGTAGATGCCGCCGGTTGAGAATGGGCGGGCACCCGGGGTCCCGGCGAAATCGGTTCCACGAGCTTTGGAAAATTTGACACCCGCTTTTACGCTGTTGTAAGGTGGTTTCATTCGTGCCCATCCGATGACCGGCAACGGTGTGGGGATTCTCATCGTTGCGCCCGACGCGGAAACCGTGCAACGGGGCATTCGTGGGTAGGCCATGAGTAAGGAATCGCTTCCACATCGGCAGGGCTCCCCCCCTCTGCTTTGGCATCGATCCGGCGCAGCCGCGCCTCTCTGAAAAGGACGGAAAGCGAAGGCATTTTCAGCCAGGCGCATGGCACTTTGAATTCCGTTCACCATTCGCAACACCGCGTTCGTTCCCGACCGCCGGCAGGCACGGCCCGGGCCCGAGTCGGGCAAAAGATCGCGTGGACCCCTGGGAGGAAATCGAGGATATGGCAAAAAAATGGGTCTATCTCTTTCATGAGGTGGAAGAAGCGGAAGCCGTTGTCGGCGGAACCTGGGACGGCGTCCGGGGATTGTTCGGCGGCAAAGGCGCGAACCTCGCGGAAATGGTCCGCATCGGGCTGCCGGTGCCACCGGGCTTTACGGTGACCACCGAGGCGTGCAACGCCTATTTGAGCGGCGGCGGTGTTTTTCCAGAAGGCATGTGGGACCAGGTGCTCACGGCCTTGAAGGCCGTCGAGGCGGCCACGGGAAAGGGTTTCGGCGACGCCCACCGGCCGTTATTGGTCTCGTGCCGCTCAGGCGCCAAGTTTTCCATGCCCGGCATGATGGATACCGTATTGGATATCGGCCTCACCGATGACACCGTGGAAGGAATGATCGCCTTGACCGGGGATGCCCGGTTTGTTTACGACAGCTACCGACGACTCATCCAGATGTTCGGCAGCGTGGTCATGAGCATTCCCGACGCCATCTTCGAAGAAGTGATCGAGGAAACCCGTGAACGGGCCGGGGCCGCGGCCGATACGGATCTTGCCGCCGAGCACTGGCAGGTCGTCTGCAAGCGGTTCCAGAACATTTTCCGCCGGCATTCCCACCACTACTTTCCCACCGATCCGTATGAACAATTGCGAATGGCCACAGAGGCGGTGTTCCGGAGCTGGAACGGCAAACGAGCCGTGGACTACCGCAACGCCGCCGGAATCGCCCACAATCTCGGAACGGCCGTCAACATCGTCACCATGGTCTTCGGCAACCTGGGGCAGGACTGCGCCACCGGGGTGGCCATGACCCGCAACGGCTCCACGGGCGAGGCCCGAATCGAAGGCGACTACCTCATCAACGCCCAGGGCGAAGACGTGGTGGCCGGTATCCGCCAGACCCAAGATATCCATCAAATGATCGAAGAGATGCCCGAGGCCTACAAGGAACTCCACGCCATCGCCAAACAACTCGAATCCCATTACCGGGATATGCAGGACATCGAATTCACGGTGGAGAAAAACAAGCTCTGGATGCTCCAAACCCGGGACGGCAAGCGCACGGCCCAGGCCGCCGTGCGCATTGCGGTCGACATGGCCGAGGAGGGGCTGATCCGGCGCGAGGAAGCGGTAGCCCGAGTTTCCCCGGAACAGGTCGATTTCTTTCTCCATCCCCAGTTTGACCGGAGCGCGATCGCCGAAGCCCGGGAAAAGGGCCTGCGGCTTGCCATCGGGCTCAACGTCTCCCCCGGGGCGGCCTTCGGGGTTGCGGCGTTCGATGCGGATCTGGCGGAAAGCTGGACCAAGGAAGAAGGCAAACCGGTCATCATGGTCCGGCCCGAGACCAAGCCCGACGACGTTCACGGCATGCTGGCGGCCAAGGGGATTCTCACCAGCCGGGGCGGGCGCACAAGCCACGCGGCCCTGGTGGCCCGCCAGTTCGGCAAACCGGCCGTGGTCGGGGTCTCGGCCTTGAAGATCGACATGGCCAAACGCCGGATGACGGTGGGCGAAACCGTGGTCAACGAAGGCGACTGGCTCTCCATCGACGGCAACTCCGGAGAGGTCTTCCTCGGTCAGCTCAAAACCACGATTCCGGATATCCGCGATTCGTGGCTCATCAAGCTTCTCCAATGGGCCGACGACATCCGCAAGCTCGGCGTCTGGGCCAATGCCGATTATCCCGTCGACGCCAAGCGGGCCCGGGACTACGGAGCCGAGGGAATCGGCCTTTGCCGCAGCGAACACATGTTTTTTGAAACCGAACGGCTGCCGCTGTTTCAGAAGATGATCATGGCGAATCTGCCCGTGGGCCGGCGCGAGGCCCTCGAAGCGCTCCTGCCCTTCCAGCGGGAAGATTTTGCCGGCCTTTTCCGGGTGATGGACGGGCTTCCGGTCATCATCCGGCTCATCGATCCGCCCCTGCACGAGTTTTTGCCGGATCTGGTCGAGCTCATGGGGGAATTGACCGATCTGAAGCTGCGGATCAATCACGCCGTCACCCTGGTGGAAATCGACACCCTCCTGCAGCAGATCCGCAGCAAGGAGGCGATCCGAAAACGGGTCGAGGCCTTGCGGGAACAAAACCCGATGCTCGGATTGCGGGGCGTTCGCCTCGGGATCCACATCCCGGAATTGACCATCATGCAGGTGCGGGCGATATTCGAGGCCGCCTGCCAGGTCACACGGGAGGGGATCGAGGTCCTGCCCGAGGTGATGATTCCGCTGACAAGCCATGTGAACGAACTCAAAATCCAACGCCAAGCCTTGGAGGAGGAGGCCCGCAAGGTGATGAACGAGCAGGGCATCGAGATCGCCTACAAGTTCGGCACCATGATCGAACTGCCGCGAGCGGCGTTGACCGCCGACCGGATCGCCGAATACGCGGAATTCTTTTCCTTCGGAACCAACGATCTCACCCAGACCACGTACGGCATCTCCCGCGACGACGCCGAATCCGGATTTCTCCTCGAATACATGGAGATGGGCATCTTGCCGGACAACCCCTTTGCCACCCTGGATCCCGAAGGCGTGGGCGAGCTCATGAAAATCGCCGTGGAAAAAGGTCGCGCGGCCCGAAAGGACATGGAATTCGGCATCTGCGGGGAGCACGGCGGGGACCCCCGATCCATCGCCTTGTGCCACGTGCTCGGCCTGGATTACGTCTCCTGTTCGCCATTCCGGGTGCCCATCGCCCGGCTTGCCGCGGCCCACGCGGCATTAAAGGACCGTTCCAAAAAGAACCGGTAACGACCACCCGAACCGCATGGCGCTCCGGTCACGGCGCCTGCCTGGAAAGCCCGTTTCGCATTCAGGGCATGCCCGGGCAGGCGCCCGGGCTTTTCCCCCCTGTCTTCCCGCCTCCGATAAAAACACAACATATTGTGGATTGATTCTTGACAATCAACTACATATTATTCTTAATGACATGAACGCGGGCGATGGCGCCGACGGCTTGCCATCTTTTCATCGCGGTTACCGCCCACATCCCGCAGGCCAAAAAATAGGCTTTTTCCTTAGGGACGGATCTGATAAGGAAATGCGCTATTGCCGAGATCCGGGCATTTCAACGCCCGGCCGACGTCCGGGGCCAAGGGGCAATCACGAGCTGAGGGCGGGGAATCGCTCAGGCCGTCGGGCAATCACAAAAAAACGGTGTTTAGGGACGGAGCATCCACGAATGGCCAACCGAATCGGATTCGTTTCCACGCGGTTTGCTGGCACCGACGGTGTTTCCCTCGAATCGAGCAAATGGGCCGAAGTCTTCGGAGAAAGCGGCTATGACTGCTTCTGGTTTGCCGGCGAACTCGACCGGCCGGCGGAAAAGTCCTTTCTCGTGCCCGAAGCCCATTTTCAGAACGAACAAAACCGTCATATCAACGCGCAAATCTTTGACCGCACGCAGCGAACCCCGATGATCACGCGCTCGATCCATGCCATGCGCTCGCGGCTCAAGGT
>JBJKPT010000004.1:0-2998 GCA_046706045.1 Desulfobacterales bacterium | reverse complement strand
CACACAACATAATGTGTAATATGCTGTGTCAAAATAGGAGGTGAACAATGGCCACCAATTTGGCCATCGACGATAAATTATTGCATGAGGCCTTTGAGATCAGCGGGCTGAAGACCAAAAAAGATACCGTCAACCTCGCCCTCAAAGAGTTCGTGGATCGGCGTAAGCAACTAGAAATATTAAATATTTTCGGGAAAATGGATCCGGATCCCGATTATGATTACAAAAGGGGAAGATCCCGTTGAAAGTCCTTGTGGATACGCCGATATGGTCTTATGCGCTTCGCTCGAAGAATAATGAGTATCAAACCGGGATCGATGCCCTTACCTCTCTTATTCGAGATCAGAGAGCCCTCATTATCGGACCCATTCGACAAGAAATCCTGTCCGGCTACAGCGATCTCCCTAACTTCCTAATAATAAAAGAAAAACTATCTTATTTTGCCAATACGCCAATTGTTGACACCGATTACGAGCTGGCTGCGGAATTCAGCAATAAATGCCGTAAAAAGGGAGTTCAGGGATCACGTATTGATTTTCTGATCTGTGCAGTGGCGAATAGAATCGACGTTCCCATTTTTACCAACGATAAAGATTTTGAGCATTATCAAACCATAATTTCCATCAGGCTTTTTAGTATCGAGCGCTAACCAAAAAGCGGGTTACCGCCGCCCACGGCATTCAGCACCGGCAGCCGAACCTGCTATCGTCATCCAATCCATGGGAGCTCATTATGGGAAAATCGATCCTGATCACCGGCGTGACCTCTGGGATCGGCAAGGCCCTGGCCTTTGAAATGGCCCGGCGCGGCCTGGACCTCGCCCTCTGCGCCCGCAACGGGGAAAAGCTCACCGCCGTTTGCCACGCGATCCATTCCGCGAGCCCGGATGTTCGCGTGGAACCCTCGGTGCTGGACGTGACCGATTACCCGGCCGTCTCCCCAACGATCCACCGCCTCGCGGAGGCCTTGAATGGGCTCGACATCGTCTGCGCCAACGCCGGCGTGGGCCTGGGCGAGCGGATCGGAAAGGGCGAATTCGAAAAAGCCCGCCAGACGGTGGCGGTGAACCTCACCGGCGCAATCGCCACCGTGGACGCCGCCGCCGAGGTCTTTCTCCGGCAGGGCAGCGGCCATGTGGTGGGGCTCTCGTCGGTGGCGGCCTTCCGCGGCATGCCGCACGGTGCGGCCTACAGTGCTTCCAAAGCCGGGTTCGCCGTTTACCTCGAAGCCCTCCGGGCGGAGCTCTACAAAAAAAACATTCGGGTGACCGTGTTGTACCCGGGCTTCATCGACACCCCCATGAACAACATGCTCCCCCATCGACCTTTTCTCATCCCGGTCGAGAAGGGGGCCCGCATCATCGCCGATCGCATCGAATCCGGGGTCCGGCGATCCACGGTGCCGGTGTTTCCCTGGAACATCGTCGGCCGCGTGCTGAAGGTGCTGCCCACGGCGGTCATCGCCCGTATGTAGTGTCCATTACTTCCGTGCACGAGCACGTTCACGTGTACGTGTGCGGTCACGAACGAAAATTCCCTTGAAGAAGGCCATGAGGCCGGGCATTTGCCCCTCTTGCTCCTCCCCGGCGGCGATGATATGAAAAAAATGGTTTTTATGCGTTTTTCAGATAACGGAGCAAAAGGAAGAACCGCATGCCCATTTCGAGATTGAAGCCCGCGGCGCCCAAGCATTCGCTCATCGCCGTCGCCGGATTGATGTGGAGCGGGGTCGGCGTCATGCTTTGCTGGCTTGCCTATGGATGGTTCGTCCACTCCGGATCGCGGTTGGCCGTTCCGTTGGCCCTGATAAGCGCCGTGGCGGCGGCGGTGGTCTACCGGTTCGGGTTTATCAAGATCGCCCGGAAAAACATCGACCGTCTCTGCCGGTGCTCGGAAAAGGTCTGTTTCTTCGCCTTTCAGGCCTGGAAGAGCTACGTTCTCATCGCCGTGATGATCACGCTTGGCATCACCCTGCGGCATTCGCCGCTTCCAAAGCACTACCTCGCCGTCATCTACGAAACCATCGGCGGCGCCCTCTTCTTTTCAAGCTTCCATTATTACACCCGGCTCTGGCGCGTTGTGGTGTTGAAAAAGACCTGTCTTCTCGATGATCCCAAGGCATAACGCCCCGCATCCACGATTCAAGATTGAGGAAAAGGGGCGTGTCGGGTGATCCGGCCGGACGCCGGTGTTCCCTCGGGTCCAAAACCGCCGAAAGGAAAAGCCGGTGGCTTCCGCCACCGGCTTTTTGATACGTTTCGCGGGAAATAGCGATTTTGGAAGTCTTGGACGGTTCCCGGACGCGGCCCGTCTATGCTTCGATCTTGTCGAGCCGCACGGCGCAGGCCTTGTACTCCGCCGTCAGGGTGATCGGATCGAAGACCGGGTTTGTCAGCCAGTTCGCACAGGCCTCCCGGAAGTGGAAGGCCATCCAGACCATGCCCTTGGGCATCCGGGGGGTCACGTTGGCCTTGACCTTGACCTCGCCGCGGCGGGACTTGACGCGGATCATCTCCCCGTGGCGGATTTCCAACGCCGAGGCGTCATCCGGGGAGATGTCGGCCGTTTCTTCGCCCAGGATGTCGTTTAAGCCTTCGGAGCGCCCGGTTTGGGTCCGGGTGTGATAATGGGTGAGCCGGCGGCCCGTGCTGAGGACCAGCGGGTACTCGTCGCAAGGTTCCTCGGCGGGCGGGGTCCAGTCCACCGGGGTGAAATTTCCCCGTCCGCAGGAGAAATCGCCGTCCTTGTGCAGAAAGCACGTTCCGGGGTGGGACGCCTCCGGGCAGGGCCACTGAAGGCCGTCGCCGGAGAGCCGGTCGTAGGTGATGCCGCCGAAGGCCGGGGCGAGCTTTGCGATCTCGTTGTCCCAGATTTCCTGGGCGCTGTTGGAGGCCCAGTCCTGCCCCAGGCGTTTGGCCAGCTCTTTGAAGATCCACCAGTTGGGCTGGGCCTCACCCGGTGGCCTGGAAGCGGTGCGGACCCGGCTCACCCGGCGTTCA
>JBJKPT010000003.1:0-3181 GCA_046706045.1 Desulfobacterales bacterium | reverse complement strand
TGGTGGCGTCCCCAAACGGCATCATCCTGGTGACCGGGCCCACGGGAAGCGGAAAAACCACTTCCCTCTATGCGATCCTGACGTCCATCAATTCTCCGGAAATCAACATCATCACCATCGAAGACCCGGTCGAGTACCAGTTGAAGGGGATCAGCCAGATCCAGGTCAATCCCCGGATCGAGCTGACGTTTGCCCGGGGGTTGCGGTCCATCGTGCGACAGGATCCGGACGTCATCCTCGTGGGCGAGATCCGGGACCGGGAGACCGCCGAGATCGCCGTGCAATCGGCCCTGACCGGGCATCTCGTCTTTTCCACCCTGCACACCAACGACTCGGCCACCGCCATCACCCGGCTCGTGGACATCGGCATCGAACCGTTTCTCATCTCCTCCTCGGTCATTGCCGTCATCGCCCAGCGGCTGGTGCGGGTGCTCTGCCACGAGTGCCGCCGCCCCGTAGCGCCGGAGCCGGCCTTGATGGACGCATTGGGGCTTTGCGCCCCGGACGTTGCGGGCAAATCTTTTTTTTCCGCCAACGGATGCAATCAATGTTTTCATTCCGGGTTCCGGGGACGCCTCGGCATCTTCGAGATCATGGTCATGGAGGCGGCCTTAAAGAACCTGGTGCTGAAAACCTTCGATGCCAACCGCATCAAGGCCGCCGCCATCGATCAGGGCATGATCACTTTGCGCCGGAACGGCATCGACAGGGTCCTTTCCGGCATCACCACCATGGAGGAGGTTCTGCGGGTGACGCACTCGTGACGGTTCCGTAAAATGCCCGATATCTGCGTTGCGCTTCGTCCCGTCTTCGCTGCGGCGTGCGCAAGTACGCCTCGCGCAACGCGATTCGCACGCCTTGATCTTGAACATTTTACGGAACCGTCCAAAATTTGCCGTGCAATCGCATTCACGAAAATCGGAGTATAAATCCTGACATTTTAAATTTCATGATTTGGAATATCCACATGTTAAAACCATGGATCGTTGCGATGGGAATCGGGTGCGCCGTTTGGAGCTGGGTTCCGACGACGCTTCACGCCGCCGGTGACAAACCGGCCGCCAAGGGCGGGGTCGTGACATCGGTGATCCATTTCTTTTCCAAAATCATCTCGCCGGCCGACGGCGATCGCTGCGATCACCGGCCCACCTGTTCGGTATACGGGGCAGAGGCTTTCGCCAAATTCGGCGCCCTCAAGGGCTGGATCATGACGTGCGACCGGCTCCTTCGCTGTGGCGGCGACGACCGGTTTGTAGGGCCGACGGTCGTTGAAAACGGCCGTCGGTACGCGGTGGACCCCCTCGACGCAAACGACTTCTGGCCGAAAGGGAAAGGCCCCAAATGATCCGGCAAAGAACCATCGCCGGCGTTTTTTGCGCCATCCTCCTCTTCCTGGCCCCGGCGGGCCGATGCGCGGCCGCGCCCGCGGCACCGGTGCTTCAAATCGACGCCCCCACCCAGCTCGCCCTGGCCGATCATCATTTTGACGACGGAGACAACATTTCGGCCCTGGTCGAATACCAGCGGTTCTTGTATTTCTTCAAGGATAACGAGAAGGCCCCGTATGCCCGTTACCGGGTCGGCCGTTGCCAGATGCGTCTTCACCAGGCAAAGAAAGCCCTTCACACCTTCCAGGCGATCACCCGGACCGGGGATGACGCGCCTTTTTCCGTGAAGTCGTGGTTTGAGATCGCCAATGTCTACCTCCTCCTCGGGGATCGCGAAAACGCCGTCATCACGCTCAACAACATGCTGCTTCTTTACCCTGCCCCGGACGTTCGCGACCGGATTTACGAGCGCCTGGGATGGCTTCGACTGGAAGACGGCCAATGGGAGGCGGCCGAAGCGGCCTTTCTATCCATTCCTAGCGACCGGGGGTTGCCCTTTCACCGGGACGCGTTAATCGCCGCCCTGCGGCAAACGCCCCGCCTCCCCCACAAGGACCCCGCCACGGCGGGGCTTTTGTCCATTATTCCCGGTGGCGGGCAGCTCTACTGCGGCCGGTACCGGGATGCGATCGTTGCCTTCATCGTCAACGGCGGTTTAATTTGGGCATCGGCCGAGGCCTTCGGAAATGATCTCCCGGCCCTGGGTGGCGTCATCGGATTCGTCGGGTTCGGTTTTTATGCCGGAAACATCTACGGCGCGGTGGGAGACGCCCACAAGTTCAATGACTGGGAATACCGCCGATTCGTGAACGGATTGAAAGAGAATTTCGCCCCGGATTGGCAAAGCCGATCCACCGCGCCCGGCACAGGCCCGGTCCTGGCTTTTTCGATCCCGTTTTAAGGAGACAAATTCAGCGGCAAAGCGCAGGCGTCGGGGTCTTCACTTTGGATATTTGAATCATCTTCCGAACTTGAGCATCTGGATAAGGAATGATCGGCGGTCCAGGATCGTCGCCATCGCATAGGTGTTGGTCTTGCCCGCCGGGATCGAATCCGGGGAATCGGTCACGGTATAAATGCACTGATACTCGGGCTAGGCGCCCTCCCCGGGGTCCTGGCGATAGCCGATAAGGAAAAGGCAAGGAAATCTGGAAGGGATCGGAATATCCTGCTCAATTCGAGATTGATGACATTGGAGGTTTCAAGCAGCATCGCAGAACAAGCGGCACGGCCCAGAGCCGCCCATCATATCCGAACAGCGGATGCCCATCCAGATCAGCACGGCAATGGAGGTCATGCCTTTTCGGCCGGCTACCGCGACGATATCCGCCGAGGAGAGGCCGCTGGGAAAGTCGACTTGCGGACGCAAGGTTTGGGGAACTTCAAGCCGCCTGAAGACTTTCCATTTTTTGTTCAGAACGTCGTACAGGCTGCGGAACAGCGCTTCCACTTCGAAAGGGTTTTCTTGCAAAAGCGGAGATATCGATCAGGGTCGGCGATTTGATTTAGGCCCATGCGGCGGTTGATGCGCCGCAGCAGCGTGTTGACCTTGTAATGGGAAAAATCATGGCCGGTCTGGAATCGCAAGGTCGCGAAAACCTTTTTCAGCCAGTTCCCCTCATCTTTTCCCGGGACTTCCAGCGCGTTTTCCCGGCGGACTGCCGTGGGGTGCGTGAAATACCGGGCGAGTCTTTCCGGCATCGGCCGAACCATTGCCCCAAGCCCATTGGCGGACGGACGCAGGCACCTACGGGCCACTGAAGCAGGCCCTGTGCGGCATGAGGCCCTTCGGC
>JBJKPT010000002.1:0-3122 GCA_046706045.1 Desulfobacterales bacterium | reverse complement strand
ATGCGGCGACAGCGTGATAATCTTTTTCACCCCAAGGGCCGAAAAACGCGAAATATTCTTCTTCGCCAGCTCCTCGGCCAAGCCGTCTTCGCCGAGCATCGCCACTTCGTTGCCGTCATCCAGTTCGTCGGCGCCCAGCACGCCGAAGGATACGCCGCCTTTTTGAAGCAGGCGGGCGAGTGCCGCGGCGGCCGCCTGCGCCCGGCGGTCATAGGCGCCTTCGCTGCCCGCGAAATAGAGAAACGCCTGATCCTTGAAAGATTCCAGAGGAAGCCCGGCCATCCATTCGCTTCGCTTCCTTGCCGCCAGGCCGTAAGGATTTCCGTGAAGCTGCACATTGCCCAGGTACTTTTTTACCGCCGAAGGGATTTTACCCAGCTCCACCATCTCGTTTCTGGCGGCGACCACCATGTTGACGATCTCGCCGGAAAAGGAAAGCGGACACTTTTCTTCGCAATTTTTGCAGGCCGCGCAAGCATAGACGATGTCGGCCAAGCGTTCGGACCATTCGATCTCGCCGGTCACCCAGGCACGAATCAACCACAGGCGTCCGCCGCTGGAATAGCTCTCCAGGCGATGGCGGGCGTAGGCGGGGCAATTGTCGACATCTTCCCAGTCCTGTGGAAATTTGCAGTAACCGCATCGAAAGCAACGGTGGATCGTATCCATGTATTTGTATTGTGCCGGCGCCATCAGGCCACCTCCCAATTCCCGGGATTCATGATGCCGTTGGGATCCAGAAGGTGCTTCACTTTCTTCATGAGTCGAAGGGTGTCGGCATCCATGCGATCCATGAGCAACTTCTGGCCGAACACGGCCGGCTTCCATAACGTCAAGCCCTGTTCCATCACCATTTCATCGGTTTCGTGAAGCGCCTGCCGCGCGTGCGCCACCGTGCTTTGATCCGCGCGGTTGAAGGCATACGTCCAGGAAAACATCATGCCGTGGCCGCAGCCGATGACGCGGCCCAGGACCGTGTAAGGGATGCCGTGACGTTTGGAAATTTCCGAGCCTCTCCGGTAACATTCCGGATAGGCGGACACCGGCACGATCGCACCCACGTATTCGAAGCCGCCTCCTTTTCTCCAGTCCGAAGTGGTGCTGACCTGGGGTCTTGCGGCGGTCTGCCCCACCGATCCGATGCCGCCGGTGCCCTCCTGGATGTACCGGGCCAGTTTGCCGTCGAGCATGAGATGCCGTTTGAATTCCAGTTCTTCTTTGGAATCCGCCGCCAAATGGATGAGAACGCAATGGAGGCGGTTCATGGGCGGGGGAATTTCCTGGCTGACGGCGATCAGGTCCTCGGCCATGCCCACATGCGTCAATTCGTAAAGGATTTCCGGGACAAGGTCTTCGTTTTCAACGATGAATGCATCCTGCTCGCGAAGTTTTTTGCACGGAAACAACCGCAGCGACACCTTGGTGATGATCCCGGTCGATCCGCTCCATCCCATGAAAAGCCGAACATCGGGCAGCGGATGCAGGGTGTACCAGGCGTTGCCCAGGGCGCAGGAGCCGAACCGGCAAACTTCACCGGTTGGCAGCACCACTTCCATCCCGTTGATCATGTCCGAATTGAACCCATAGGGGTGTGCCAAGTCGCCCTGGCCGTGAATCGCCAAGTTCCCGCCGATCGTGGCCGCCGGAGGCGCGCCCGGCTCCGAATGCATCAGGTGCGGCGCATGCTTGTGAAGGTGGGCGGCCACCTTGCCCTGGGAAATGCCGGCCTCGACCACGAGATAGCGGCCCTCCACATTGAGCTCGAGTATCCGGTCCATGCGTTTGAGGTCCAGAACGATGCCTCCCCGAAGGGGCAGTGCCAGGCCCGCCAACGACATGCCCCCGCCGAGGGGGACCACCGCCATCTTTATTTCGTTGGCCAGCTTGAGGATCCGGCTGACCTCCTCCGCGGTTTTGGGCGCGGCAACGCAATCCGGCCGTTGCGGCTCGGATGTGCCCAGATCCTTTGAGTAGGTAACCAACTCCTCGGTCTGACGGGATACGTAGTCTTCCCCGACGATACCTGCCAGTGCCGCAACGATCGAATCCATTCTTCCCCTCCTCAGGCGGGTTTTTCGCCGATGGCCAGCCGGCACAGATCACTCATCCAGATGGGCATGATGCCTTGTTCGGCCACCTGTTTGCCGATCGTTTGCATACAGGCCGGGCAGTTGAAGACGCACAGCTCGGCCCCGGCGTTTTTCATGTCCTCGATGTTCCGGTTCTGGATGTCGAGACAGAACTTGCGGCTGCCCGCCTGTTTCTGTGACAGGATGGTGCTTCCGCAACACAGGGCATTCTCGTTCACATAGTTGCGATCGACGTGTTCGACCCCGACCAGGTCGAAAATTTTATCCACGAACGGGTGCTTGTCGGCGGACAACCTGGAAGAGCAGGGCCGCTGGTAAGCCACTTTATACCCCAAAGGTCGGATGGCACCCTTGAGATCGTTCAGGCGGTTGTACAAGTGCTCGAAGAAATGAATGGATTTAAACGGCACCGCGATACCGAAGGCCGATGCGTAGGAAGTGTAGGTGCCGTAACATTCGTCGTGAAAATGCACCACTTCGGTAGGCCGGTGCGCGGCAATGGTGTCGATGATGCCGGGCAGCCGCTCATTGATGACCGATATCCTGGCAAAATGCAGGTACATCAAGTTGCAAAAGTAGTGGTGCATTTTTCGTCTGTCCGTGGAAATCAGGGTAAGCCCTTCGAACAACTTCCCTTGCGCCAAATGGCTGAGGGAACTGAAGACGCCCATGTTCAGAACCGGACCGTTGATTTCGGTGATCTCGGGCGCTCCCCGAAAAGGAACGCCCATTTGCACACCCTGCTTCAGGATGGGTCCGGGCAACGGCGGGGTATCGAGCTGCTCCTGGCGCCGGGCAATCAGGTAAAAAGGATGATTTCCCCTGAGGCAGTACTCTTCACACGCGTAGCAGGTTCGACATTCATCGAGCACGCGGGAATGTTCGCCGCGAATGATTTTTCCGATTTCGAAACCGGCTTCATCCGCATCCATCTCGAGGTACTGGCATTTGGTCAGGCAATCGCGTGTTTCGCACTCGAGGCATTGATGTCGATCGAAATGGAATTCCACGATATACGCCCTCCCTTAAGGG
>JBJKPT010000001.1:0-7162 GCA_046706045.1 Desulfobacterales bacterium | reverse complement strand
TCAAGCCGTTCAACGATTATTACGGCTACAGCCGGGGCGACCTCGTGATCCGTTCCCTGGCGGAGATCCTCACCGGGAGTGTCTCCGAAGCGGTGGATTTCGTCGGTCACATCGGCGGGGATGATTTCATGATCATCCTGCGAAGCGAGAACTGGGAAGAGATCTGTGCCGCCATCCTCGACCGATTCGGCCGAGAGGTCCCGGGTTACTACGATTCCACCGACCGGGAAGCCGGCGGGCTTTGGGCCGAAGATCGCGCCGGAAACCGCACCTTTCACCCCTTTCTCAGCCTCTCCATCGGCGCCGCGCGCCCGGCTCTCGACGACGGGTTCACCTGTCACGATATCGCCGCCATGGCGACCTCGGCCAAACGGATGGCAAAAAAAATGGAAGGAAACACCCTGTTCATCGAGCGCCGGGGCTATCGGAAGGAAGGAGAGGGCGGATCGGTTCCGTGAGAAAGGCGGCAAGCGATTTGCCGGTGCCCGTCCCAGTAAGGCCGAAAAAATTATCCACCCGCGTCTTTTTTAATTTTTCAGATAGGAATCTCAACGAAAATCCTAATTTTGAAATGGCTTCATGGTGTGTCGCCGATCGTTTGATCGGGACATGCCCGAAGTTGGCGGGGCCCGGGTTTCGGGTGAATGAATTGAAAACGAAAAAATGCGACCGACGGGAGAAATTTGGCCATGCGTTCCAAAAGCATGCCACGGCTTGATACGTTGCTGAACGCCATGTCGACGCTGTCGAAGACACGGCTGAATTACTGGGCTGAGTTCGCGGTCGATATCCCGTTTGGTGCTGGGCTGATCTTTGCAGGACTGAGAAGTAATGAACTTGGTCCCATCGCACCTGGTCTTACCATCCTGCTTGGCTTTTTTCTCTTCAGTATTATCGAATACTCGTTTCACCGATGGCTGTTTCACGGGCCGCTGCAGATCATGGCACAGGGTCACCGCGCGCATCACGAGAATCCGCTGGGCTACGATTCTTTACCGTTCTTCTTACCGGCATTGATACTGCTGGCGCTCATAGCCGTGTTTGCATTGCTTATGCCTGCGAATAATGCCTATCTGCTGACGGGGACCATTGCGCTAAGCTACGTTATCTATGGGCTAAGTCATTTCACCATTCACCACCATCGTTTTCGTTATGTTCTGGCTCGAGATTGGGCTGCCAACCATCACATCCATCATTACCACGCCGATACCAACTTTGGTGTTACAACGCCACTATGGGATATCGTGTTTGGAACGCGTTACAGAAGAGCATCTTCGTAAAAGCACCTTGGGGCCAGTTCTCTCATTTTTTGATTTTACCCGGCGAAGAATGGATTCCAAGGGATGTAAGAATAATGAAGTTCCTCGGTATGCACGGCGTCCAATCGGCTAAGAGCGCGCAAGAAGAAGCGCGCGTCCCATCCGGAAGCAGAAATCGGGTATGCTTTTTAAAGCTTGACATTCCTGTTTAGTCGCCATAATCCAACGACGTGTATGTTCAGGTGCCTCGTGACGCTCAATAGGGAATCCCGTGAAAATCGGGAGCGGGCCCGCCGCTGTAATTGGGACGAAAGCCGCAACACGTCACTGTCGATGAGTCCGATGGGAAGACGCGGCCGGTAGGAAGAACCAAGAGTCAGAAGACCTGCCTGGGCATCGTCAATGCAACTCCCGTAGACCGAGGCTTGCAGCCGGATCTTGTGGATAAAAAGGGAATCCCCAGATCGATGGATCATCGGTCCGGGGTTTTTTTATGCCGGCCCCGGCAACCCAAAGGATGGGTCAAAAAGGCCAAGCCGTACTTCTGCCGATCGGCAAAGAAACGCACTTGGCTGAAAAGATTTTTTTCGAGATGGCTTTTGATGACAGCATTCCGGCAAACCGAAAAAAGCGCCCCTCGCATCGGTTGAGGATCCGCTTTATTTTCCGTCCCACAGACGTTTTTCAAGATCCACCCTTCATCATGCGAGGCATTCCAGTGAAAGTGAAAATGCTGCTTCCGATCGCCCTGCTGGCATTCGCCCTGAACGCACAGGCCCTGCCGATTCCGACCCCGCCGCGGTTCAACGCGAACAGTTATGTCTTGATGGATGCCAACAGCGGCCAGATCATCGCCGCAAACCACCCGGACAAGGCCAGCGAACCGGCGAGCCTGACCAAGCTGATGACCACCTACGTCGTGTTCCATGCGCTCCAAGACGGCATGATCAAACTCGGCGATACCGCCACCATCAGTGAAAAGGCGTGGCGCATGGGGGGGTCGCGCACCTTTCTCAAGCTCGGCAGCAAGGTGACCATCAACGAACTCCTGCACGGCATGATCACCCAGTCCGGCAATGACGCCACCGTGGCCCTGGCCGAGCGCGTGGCCGGCACCGAAGCCACCTTCGTCGAGCTCATGAACCGATACGCCCGGAAGCTGGGCATGAAAGACAGCCATTTCGTGGATGCATCGGGGCTGACCGCCGATCCGCGGCACCATACCACCGCACGCGATCTCGCGATCCTGTCGCGCGCGATCATCGACGAATTCCCGCAATACCAGCATTATTTCGAGGAAAAATACTACTCCTGGAACAACATCCGGCAGCCGAACCGCAACCGGCTGCTTTTTACGGACCCGACTGTGGACGGCTTGAAGACCGGCCACACCGACAAGGCGGGGTATTGCCTCATCGCGAGCGCCAACCGCAAGCACCTGCGCCTGATCGCCGTGGTCATGGGCGCGAAATCGGAAAGCGCGCGAGCTCGATACGCCGAGGCGCTGTTGAACTACGGCAGCACTTTCTTTGAAGGCCGCAGCCTCTACGCAGCCGATGCGCCGATCACACGGGTGCCCGTGTGGAAAGGGGCCGAGGACGCGGTGCCGGTGGGCTCCTTCAACGCCCTCTACGTAACCCTTCCCAAGGCCGACGCGAAGGATCTACGAACGGTGGTTCAGGCGCCTTCCGAGCTGGTTGCCCCGGTCGCAAAGAACACCCGGGTCGGCACCCTCAACGTGATGGCGGGCGACAGCACGCTCGCCCGTGTTCCCTTGTACACGCTGAACGGCGTACCCCGAGGCAATATTTTCCGGCGCGCGATCGATACCGTGCGCCTCTGGTTTAAGTAGTGTCCATCCCCAAATGGCCCCTTTCCGCGATTTCTGCGTTGGGCGTCTCGATTGGAATCCTCGAAATAGCAAAGCTATTCCTCCGGTTCAAATCGTCCGCCCGCCTTGAACTCACGCAAAATTGCCGATCCTGGGATGGACACTAAGTAGAAACGATCTTAAACATCGGGATTCAATGAACAAGGGGTTACGGTGTGGACCGTAACCCCTTGTTATTATTGTGGCGGGAGTGACGAGGCTCGAACTCGCGACCTCCGGCGTGACAGGCGAAAAAGTGCAATATACCCTAAACTACCATTTTTTACTTAAACAAATAAAATCAGATAATTATAAGCATTCCCTTTGTTGTTGACATACCCGATTATTCCCCTAAAATCAACATGCATGAGGGGAATAGTGAGGGGAACGATCGGGGCAAAGGAGGTGCCATGTCCAAAGCCATCCGCTACAAAACCATATACCCGGGGGTCACTTACATTAGTCGGCCCTGAAAAATCATCTATCCACAAGATATTATTGGCAATTCATTTGATTTTGTGTTATAGAATTTGCAGGAAATTTTCCCTTTAACCCTCAAATTCTTGCAAATTTTCACGATGAAACCCAAACGATCTCCTCAAAAAAGCCAACAAAGGGATCTGTTCAAGCCGGAGTTGACCTCGATCATTGATTCCGGTCACGGGCTCGTCAAATTGGCGAAAGCCGTGGATTGGGATCGGTTGGATCAGTTGTTCGGCAAAACTTACTGCCCGGACGAAGGCCGGCCCGGTATCAGCACCCGCTTGATGGTCTCCCTGCATTATCTCAAGTACACCCACAACCTCAGCGATGAGGGTGTGGTGGAGGGATGGGTCGAAAATCCCTATTGGCAGTATTTGAGTGGGATGAAGTCCTTCGAGCATGAACTCCCCATCCATCCTTCCAGCATGACTCGGTGGCGGTCTCGAATCGGCGAGTCCGGTGCCGAAGCGCTCCTGAAAGAGACCATCGAGGCCGGGCTGAAGCTAAACGCCGTAAAAGCGTTTCAGCTAAAGCGCATCAACGTGGACACCACGGTACAGGAAAAAGACATACGCTTTCCCACCGACGCTCGTCTCTACGACCGAGCCAGGCAGAGGCTGGTGGATGCCGCCAAAAAACGAGGGATTTCGTTGCGACAAAACTACAACCTCAAGGCCCGGAGCCTCGTATGCCAGCAAAGCCGCTATGCTCATGCCAAGCAAATAAAGCGGGCCAAGGGATGCACCCGGCAACTGAAGACATTCCTGGGCAGGGTGGTTCGGGACATCGAACGCAAAAGCCCTGAGCCGGATATGGAATTGAAATCCCTTTTGGAAACCGCCAATAAAATTTTTAACCAGAAGAAAAACGATAAAGGCAAGATCTACTCCGTCCATGAGCCGGCGGTGGACTGCATCAGCAAGGGCAAGGCCCACAAGCGCTACGAGTTCGGCTGCAAGGTCAGTGTCGCCGCAACGAGCCGAGGCGGCTGGATTGTCGGTGCGCAAGCCCTCCACGGCAATCCCTACGATGGTCATACGCTTAAAGAGGCGCTATCGCAGGTAAAACGGGTTGCCCGGAGTCCGGAGTCTGCCTTCGTGGACATGGGCTACCGGGGCCATGGATACAGCGGCGAGGTAGAGGTTCACGTAGACAAGCGCCGCCGGGGGCGAACCGCCAGAAGCCTCTGGCGCTGGATGAAGCGAAGGGCGGCCATTGAGCCGGGTATCGGGCATCTGAAACGAGAGCACCGAATGGATCGGAATCGCCTCAAAGGCACCGAAGGTGACCGCATTAATGCCATCCTGAGCGCTGCCGGAATGAACTTCTGGAAGCTGCTGCGGTGGGCAGCAGACTTTTTGCGCCAAATTTTCCTGTGGCTACTATCGTGTCAAAGAACAGCCCCCATACTGGCCCACGCTAATTAATGACTTTTTCAGGATCGACTAGTTAAGGCAGTAAGCAAAATACTGCCAAGACTGTATTATTTCGTTGGAGTGTCAACTAGTGTGGGGTCATACACTGAAACGATGCGAATGAAATCAGTATTATTGAACAAGAAAGGAAGAAAAACGGGGTCAGCCACTCACATTTGACATTTTCCAGCCATCCACTGAAAGTCCTGCAGCGCCGTTGACCGCCTGTCATAAAAATCGCAAATCGAAGCTTTGCCATACGCTCTCACGCATCGCTCAAGCCACGCTCCTGGGCTCACCCGAACACAGGCCTTGTCCAACCACCCGCTCGTGGATCCTGGCGCCTCTGAAGGGGCGCTTTGGGCGAGAAGGCTTCGGCCGGCCAAACCCAAGCACCCCCCTGCCGGGATATCGAAATTTCTTTCCCGTCGAAAGGTGAGAGACCGCCCTCCGGATAGACGTGCAGCAAAGCGTGAGCACATAGATCCGCTTGGCGTCAAGAAATCTCGGGGAAGAGTTGGGGACGTCCATGATTTCGTGCTTTCTGTTTTGGGCGGAATACCCCAAATGAAATTCTGGATACGGTAGGAGACGGTACCTGGCCCACAATTCCTATGTCGCCCCGGCGACCGTTACCCGGGGCTCTCATGACCTGCGGCCGAAAAAAGGTGCAGAAGTTTTCAAACGGATCCCGAAAAACGTTATTCCAACCGGGCGGCCCTCTGGCGCTGGGGTCAGCAAGCCTTCTGCAACCCTGACGGTTAGAGAACGGATAAGGCGCGGTTAGGTAAATTTAACCAACTTATAATCCTATTCTAAACTCGGTACTGTAACCTGACCTCGATCAAAACAAGAAATATCCAGACAAGCCGACGCTCCCTGACGATCTGCCCAAAAATTCAATCCTGCAAAGGATTTCGGCCATGGGACATCCGGCCTCTCGGGTAATGGTCCAAACGGCGGGATCCCACCACTGGAATGAACAGGGCTGTCTGTGACGCAGCTTGATTTTCCCCTTCTCTTAAGGAGAGGAACAATGAAAAACGCATGGCATAAAAGGAGTGTGTACATGAAGAAAATGTATCGTTTGGCGTTGGTTGGAACTCTCGTCGCGTCCCTGCTTGCAGGCCACTCGCCCGTTTCCGTGGCCAAGGCCGCAACCGTCCATGAACCCGATTACATCACCATCGCCTGGCTTCCGAACAATTCGGCGGACAATGAGCGTGTGTTGCGGGAGGAAATCGCGAGGGTCATTGCAAAGGCAACGGGCAAAGAGGTTGAAAATAAACTCACCACCGATTACGTCATCGCCATTGCCGCCTTGGAAAACGGTGACGCACAGCTCGGCTGGTTCGGACCCAACGAGTACCTGACCTCTCATGCCAAAGATCCCAAGATCATCCCCTTGGTGGTTGAGAGCGGGGATTCCGGAACCTTGAAGGACGCCCTCTATCACAGCCGCTTCCTCGTCAAGAAGGGAAACGAAGGGCAATACCGGTCTGGAGACGGATTTTCCATCGACAACATCGTCGGGAAACGGATGTCTTTCGTTTCCACCAGTTCGACCTCCGGTTTCAACATGCCTGCAGATGCCATCTTCGGTAAGTTCTCAAAAGAAAATAAATGGAAGGGTCTGAACAAAGAGGATCTGGCCCAGGGCGGCGAGGGAAGGTTCTTCAGCCAAGTGCTTTTTTCCGGTTCCCATCAATTGTCGCTGGTCAATGTTTTAACCGGAAGGTCCGACGTGTCCGCTGTCGATGATCTCGATGTGCTGCAGTACGTGAAGCTGATTTCCGGAATCGATAACACCGAAGGCGCTGTCTACGCCGTCAAGGATGGAGCCGACGCGCCGTTCACGGATCTTGCGGGCGAGCAATTCGTGATCATCAAGTCAATCCCGGTATTCAATACCCCGGTCGAAGCCAACAGCGCGTTTTTGACCCGGGAGACTCTCGACAAGATCACCGAAGCCCTTGTCTCCGACGAGGTTACCAACGATCCGAAGATTTTTGCGCCCAAAGGAACCAAGGGTTCGGTGTTCGTCAGCCCCTGCCGTTTCCTGAAGGTAAAGGACGCTTGGTACAATCCGATGAGAGAGGTTCTCGGGATCAAATAATCCCTCCGCGGATGTCGAT